>NZ_JBSFWU010000014.1:0-90432 GCF_053594995.1 Streptomyces sp. NPDC002536 | reverse complement strand
TCGTCGAGGGTGACCACGTGGCCAGAAAGATCTACGCCTGTCCCGACTGCATGACGAGGAACCGGCTCGCGCCTCTCCGGGGCCGTGCACCCGCGCACACTCGGCGTACAGCGATTCCGCGATGGAGGCGACCGTGTCGAGGCCGATCAGGTCGGCGAGCCTGAGCGGTCCCATCGGGTGGGCGCAGCCCAGCTCCATTCCGGCGTCGATGTCGGTGGCGGAGGCGAAGCCCGACTCGGCCATGCGGACGGCGGAGAGGAGGTACGGGATCAGGAGGGCGTTGACGACGAATCCGGCCCGGTCCCGGGAGCGGACGGCCGTCCTGCCCAGCGTGCGGGTGGCGAACTCCTCGACGGCGGCCGCGGTGGCGGACGAGGTGTGCAGGGAGGTGACGATCTCCACCAGGGGCAGGACGGGCACGGGGTTGAAGAAGTGCAGTCCGACGACGCGGTCGGCGCGCCGGGTGGCCCTGCCGAGCCGCATGACGGGCAGGGAGGAGGTGTTGGTGGCGAGGATCGCCTCCGGGTCTTCGACGATCTTGTCGAGGGCTCCGAAGACCTCGGTCTTGACCTCCACGTGCTCGGTCACGGCCTCGATGACGAGCTGCCGGTCGGCGAGGTCGTCCAGGCTGCCGGTGAAGACGAGCCGGGCCAGGGCGGCCTCGGCACCGGCGCGGTCCGACTTGCCGCGTTCCACGGCCCGTTCCAGGGAGCCCGTCACGCGGTCGCGGGCGGCGCGCGCGGCGGTGGCGTCCGCCTCGCAGACCACGGTGTCGAGTCCGGCCCGGGCGCAGACCTCGGCGATGCCGGCTCCCATCTGTCCGCCGCCGACGACGCCGACGCGTGTGAGGGGTGCGAGGGGTGAGAGGGGTGTGGTCACTGGAACTGCTCTTCCTCGGTGGACCCCGTCATCGCCGTGGTGGAGGAGGCGGGGTTGACGGCCGTGGCGACGAGGTCGAAGTAGCCGGCGCCGACCTCGCGCTGGTGCCTGACGGCGGTGAAGCCGTCCTGCTGCGCGGCGAACTCGCGCTCCTGCAGGTCGACATAGGCGGTCATGCCGTGATCGGCGTAGCCGCGGGCGAGGTCGAACATGGCGTGGTTGAGGGAGTGGAAGCCGGCCAGGGTGATGAACTGGAAGCGGTAGCCCATCGCGGCCAGCTCGCGCTGGAACTTGGCGATCTGATCGTCGTCGAGGGCGGCCTTCCAGTTGAAGGACGGCGAGCAGTTGTAGGCCAGCAGCTGCTCCGGGTACTCGGCGCGGACGGCCTCGGCGAACTCGCGGGCCTGGGCCAGGTCGGGGGTGCCGGTCTCCATCCACAGCAGGTCCGCGTAGGGGGCGTAGGCGAGGCCGCGGGCGATGGCCGGGGCCATGCCGTTGTCGACCCGGTGGAAGCCTTCGGCGGTGCGCTCGCCGGTGCAGAAGCGGGCGTCGCGCTCGTCCACGTCGCTGGTGAGCAGCGTGGCGGCGAGTGCGTCGGTGCGGGCCACGACCAGGGTCGGCACGTCGGCGATGTCGGCGGCCAGGCGGGCCGCGTTGAGGGTGCGGATGTGCTGGGCGGTGGGGACGAGGACCTTGCCGCCCAGGTGACCGCACTTCTTCTCCGAGGCCAGCTGGTCCTCGTAGTGGATGCCGGCGGCGCCGGCCGCGATCATCGCCTTGGTCAGTTCGAAGGTGTTCAGCGGCCCGCCGAATCCGGCTTCCGCGTCCGCGACGACGGGGGCGAGCCAGTCGGTGGTGTCGGTGCCGCCCTCGGCGGTGGCTATCTGGTCGGCCCGCAGGAGCGCGTTGTTGATGCGGCGGACCACCTGCGGCACCGAGTTGGCGGGGTACAGGCTCTGGTCGGGGTAGGTGTGTCCGGCCTGGTTGGCGTCGGCGGCGACCTGCCAGCCGGAGAGGTAGACGGCCTGGAGTCCGGCCCGGACCATCTGCACGGCCTGGCCGCCGGTGAGCGCGCCGAGGGCGTGGAGGTGGTCGCGCTCGTGCAGTTGCCGCCACAGGCGCTCGGCGCCGCGGCGTGCCAGGGTGTGCTCCTCGCGGACGCTGCCGGACAGCCGGATCACGTCCTGCGCGCCGTAGGTGCGCTCGACGTCCTTCCAGCGGGGGTCGGTGGCCCACCGCCGGGTCAGTTCCTCCGCTGCCTGTGCCTGTTCCTGTGCCTGCATCATGCTCGACTCCTGTCGCTGTCAACTCTGCGAAGGGAAGGCTCTCTTGCTGCACTACGACCCTGGCAGTGGCACGCAGTGCCTTCAACCGTGGCTCCTTGCCAACTGTTGCGAATCTTCGGCCCGCGTTCTGCCAAGCTTGCGAAGGTTCGCTTCCGGGCATGGCCCGTTTACACTCGCCACCGTGCGGAAGGAGGCGGGAGCCGACGGTGAGCAAGACCTACGCGGGGGCGCGACTGCGGAGGCTGCGTGAGGAACGCCGCCTCAGCCAGGCCGAGTTCGCCAGGATCCTGGCCATATCGCCCAGTTATCTCAATCAGATGGAGCACGACTCCCGCCCGCTGACCGTCGCCGTCCTGCTGCGGCTGACGGAGGCGTTCGGCGTGGACCCGGCCTTCTTCTCCGCACTCGACACCAGCCGCGTTCTCGCCGACCTGCGCGAAGCCCTCGCCGACGAGATCACCGCCGCCCGTGTCTCCCCCGCCGACCTGTCCGAACTCGCCTCCCGACTGCCGGCGATCGCCACCGTCCTGCTCGACCTCGGGCGCCGCAACCAGGCGCTGACCGAGCGCCTGGCCGAGGTCACGGACGGCCGGGACGGGGCCGGGGACCCGAGCACGCCGCGCTCGCCCCACGAGGAGATCCGCGAGTTCTTCTACCGCCGCCAGAACTACCTCCACGACCTCGACCTCGCCGCCGAGAAGCTGGCCGCGGACCTCGGCATCCACCCCGGCGGCGTCCTGACGGCCCTGTCCGCACGGCTCGCCGGACACCATGGCGTGCAACTGGCCGCGGGTTCCAGCCGGTTGCACCACTACGACCCTGCGCGCCGGACCCTGTACCTCGCCGACCGGCTGCGTCCCGGCCAGCGGGCCTTCCGGATGGCCACGCAGCTGGCCCTGCTCGAGTTCGCGGACGAACTGTCCGCACTCGCCGCGGAGGACTACGCCGAGCAGTCCGTGACCTGGTCGCTCGCGCGGATCGGCATCGCCAACTACGTGGCCGCCGCGCTGATCCTGCCGTATCGCGCCTTCCATGCGGCGGCCGAGGAGATGCGGTACGACATCGAGCGGCTCACCGACCATTTCGGGGTGGGCTACGAGACCGTCTGCCACCGCCTGAGCACCCTCCAGCGGCCGCGGCTGCGCGGGGTGCCGTTCTCCTTCGTCCGCGTCGACCGCGCCGGCAACATGTCCAAGCGGCAGTCCGCGACCGGCTTCCACTTCTCCCGGGCCGGCGGCACCTGCCCGCTGTGGAACGTCTACGAGGCCTTCGCCGCCCCCGGCCGCATCCAGGTGCAGATCGCCGCCATGCCCGACGGGCAGCGCCACCTGTGGACCGCGCGCACCGTCACCCGGCAGCGCGGCGGCTGGGGCGAGCCGGGCAAGACCTTCGCCATCGGCCTGGGCTGCGAGGTCCGGCACGCCGGCCGGCTCGTCTACTCCGACGGCCTCGACCTCGCCAACGCCTCGGCCGCCACGCCCATCGGCATGGGCTGCCGCATCTGCGAACGCCTCGACTGCCCACAACGGGCCGTACCGCCCCTCGGCCGCCCTCTCGCCGTCGACGAGAACAGCAGCACGTTCGTGCCGTACCCGGTGGCGGAGCAGTGAGGCACGCGGTGCCGGCGGATCTTCGCCCCGTAAGGGGCGCGGGGAACTGCGCGACCAGCCCCCACCGGCCCGCAGCCGACGCACCACCCCCGCGGGTCCGGGGCGAAGCCCCGGCACTTCGACTGCGGGTGCGTCGTGGCTGGTCGCGCCCACGCGGCGGAGCCGCATGATGTCACGCCCCGCGCCCCTTACGGGGCGCCGTGGTGACGCGTGACGAAGATCCGCCGGACACGCCCTGGCCGTCGAAGGCGACACCGCTCGGCGAGCGGGGTACCGGGCGGGGGTATCGCCCCCGGCGACTTCCGCGGCCGGCGTTTCTTCGCGCCACTCCCGGCCACTGCACCACCACCCTTCCGGAATACCCCAGGGGGGTATATCGTTGATGCAGTCGCACACGCTCGGCAACCCCGAAGGGCACAACGATGACCTCCCAGACGACCTCCGACTCCTGCGGCACCGCCACGACCGTCTACCAGGTGACCGGTATGACCTGCGGCCACTGCGAGGGCGCCGTCTCCCAGGAGATCTCCGCCATATCCGGCGTGACCTCCGTGACGGCCGTGGCCGCCACCGGCCGGGTCACCGTCGTCTCCGCCGGCCCGCTGGACGACGAGGCCGTCCGCGCCGCGGTGGACGAGGCGGGCTACGAGCTCGCCGACCGCATCTGAGGCCGACCCCCTTACTTCCCTCGCCGGTCGTGCCGCTCCACTGATATGGACGCCGCACGGTACGGCCCTCCTCCCGGGAGAAACCCGCATGACCAGCATCGCCCCCGAGAAAGCAGCGGTACCCGCTCCGCCCTCCGCCGAGGTCGAGCTCTCCATAGGCGGCATGACCTGTGCCTCGTGCGCAGCACGCATCGAGAAGAAGCTCAACCGCATGGACGGCGTCGTGGCGACGGTCAACTTCGCCACGGAAAAGGCAAAGGTCACCTACGCTCACGGGGTCGAGGTCGCCGACCTCGTCGCCACCGTCGAGAAGACCGGCTACACGGCCCAGCAGCCGCCCGGGCCGACCGCCCCGGCCACGGTGGCTCAGGACCAGGACGACGACGGGGAAACCGGTCCGCTGCGGCAGCGCCTGCTGGTCTCGCTGCTCCTCTCCGTGCCGGTCGTGCTGATGGCCATGGTCCCGGCCCTCCAGTTCGACAACTGGCAGTGGCTCTCCCTCACCCTGGCCGCCCCGGTCGTCGTCTGGGGCGCCCTCCCCTTCCACAAGGCCGCCTGGACCAACGCCCGGCACGGTGCCGCCACCATGGACACCCTGGTCTCGATCGGCACGCTCGCCGCGCTCGGCTGGTCGCTGTGGGCCCTGTTCCTCGGGGACGCGGGCATGCCGGGCATGCGGCACGGCTTCGACTTCGCCGTCTCCCGCACGGACGGCGCCTCCTCGATCTACCTGGAGGCCGCGGCCGGGGTCACCACGTTCATCCTCGCCGGCCGCTACCTGGAGGCGAAGTCCAAGCGCAAGGCCGGTGCCGCCCTGCGCGCCCTGCTGGAACTGGGCGCCAAGGACGTGGCCGTCCTGCGCGACGGACGCGAAGTGCGCATCCCCACTGCCGAGTTGGCGGTCGGCGACCGGTTCGTCGTCCGCCCCGGCGAGAAGATCGCCACCGACGGCACCGTCGTGGAGGGGGCCTCGGCCGTCGACGCCTCGATGCTGACCGGCGAGTCCGTACCCGTCGACGTCACCGTCGGCGACACCGTCACCGGCGCGACCGTCAACGCCTCCGGGCGCCTGGTCGTCGAGGCCACCCGGATCGGCGCCGACACCCAACTCGCCCGTATGGCCAGGCTGGTGGAGGACGCACAGAACGGCAAGGCCGCGGTCCAGCGCCTGGCCGACCGCATCTCGGCGATCTTCGTCCCGGTCGTCCTGCTCATCGCCCTCGGCACCCTGTTCACGTGGCTCGCGGTCACCGGCGACGCCACCGCGGCCTTCACCGCCGCCGTGGCCGTGCTGATCATCGCCTGCCCCTGCGCGCTGGGCCTGGCCACTCCCACCGCCCTGATGGTCGGCACCGGACGCGGCGCCCAGCTGGGCATCCTCATCAAGGGCCCCGAAGTCCTGGAGTCCACCCGCCGCGTCGACACCGTCGTCCTCGACAAGACCGGCACCGTCACCACCGGCCGGATGACGCTGCACGAGGTCGTCACGGCCTCCGGCACCAGCGAGAGCGAACTGCTGCGCCTGGCCGGTGCGTTGGAGCACGCCTCCGAGCACCCCATCGCCCGCGCCATCGCCGACGGGGCCGCCCGGCGCACCGGCACGCTGCCCGTGCCGGACAGCTTCGAGAACGTCGCCGGGCTCGGCGTCCAGGGCGTCGTGGACGGACACGCGGTGCTGGTGGGACGCGAGAAGCTGCTGAGCGACTGGACGATCGAGCTGCCGGCCGAACTCGCAGCCGCCAAGGCCACCGCCGAGGCCGAGGGCCGCACCGCCGTGGCCGTCGCCTGGGACGGCGCGGCGCGCGGCGTCCTCACCGTCGCCGACGCGGTCAAGGACACCAGCGCCCGGGCCGTCACCGAACTGCGCCGCCTCGGGCTGACCCCGGTGCTGCTGACCGGCGACAACAAGGCGGTCGCCGAGGCCGTCGCCCGCGAGGTCGGCATCGACGAGGTCGTCGCGGAAGTCCTCCCCCAGGACAAGGTCGACGTCGTCAAGCGCCTCCAGGCCGAAGGCCGTACGGTCGCCATGGTCGGCGACGGCGTCAACGACGCCGCCGCCCTCGCCACCGCCGACCTCGGCCTCGCCATGGGCACCGGCACCGATGCGGCCATCGAGGCCGGCGACCTCACCCTCGTCCGCGGCGACCTCCTCGTGGCCGCCGACGCCATCCGCCTCTCCCGCAGGACCCTCGGCACCATCAAGGGCAACCTCTTCTGGGCCTTCGGCTACAACGTCGCCGCCCTCCCGCTCGCGGCAGCCGGAATGCTCAACCCGATGATCGCCGGAGCGGCCATGGCCTTCTCCTCGGTCTTCGTCGTCACCAACAGCCTCCGGCTCCGCAGCTTCACGTAGCCGAATCCTGGCTTCGGCTCGCACAGGTGGCCCCCCGGCCCGATGCCGGGGGGCCACCTCCTGTCGCTCAGCCGCGGCATCCCCTGATCGCGAGGTGCGCTCTCGCCCGTACGAGTGTCAGTGGATGTCGACATTGTGAGCTCTTTTGCCCCAGAGCCGCTCGCACGCCTGTGTGAGCCCGTCACCGGTCGGTCGAATCCGATCAACTCCCGCCCCGCGGCTTGTGGATTGCGTCACCAATCGTCGCGTGACCCGAGTCACATGGTCATGTGACGAGGTGCGATGAGCTGGTTAGTTGCAGCTTCCCGCAGAGCAGGGGCCGGACCGATCGAGGTCCCCCTGTCGCGCCCCCCGCGAGGGACAAGGCAAGATGGGGGACGTGCCGCCGCAAAAAGTGATGGGCGTCACTCCTGCGGCGTTTCGCTTGCGTACGCCGCGGTAACGCATTCGGGAACGGCGAAGGCCCCACCCTGTGCCGGCCAAGCAACCAGGTGAGGCCTTCTCTCAACACACCGACTGCAGCGTGGCCCCGGCCTGTTGGGCCGGGGCACATCGCACTACCAGGGCCACAGGTCTCGCGCGATCTTGTAGACCGTGCAGACCGGCCCCAGCCAGCGGGCCCACCTGTACGGCCGGTCCCTCTTGCTGCAGCATCGGCAGTGCCCCTCCGGCGCTTCCGTCTGTGCCATCGGGCTCCTCCCCTTCCGGGTCCACGGCCTTCGTGGACTCCGCGGAGGCTCACGAGACGTCCTGGGCCCCAGGGGCGGATCGATGGGCATAACCGTACCCGCACGAGACGGCATCCGCTGTTACGTCAACTCCGGCTGTCACACGGGGATATAGGCACCCCGTGCCACCTCGGCGCCTGTCACACACTGTTCCGTGTCGATCGACACCGGCCATCTCGCTGTTTGCCGCGGAGAAGCGTCCCGGAACGCCGGGGAACCACTTCCGGTTCCCCGACGGAACGTCACGCATCTCACACTTGGAGTGAAGTTCCTCACGGATTCCGCCCCTCTTACCGGCACCTCTGCGGCCGACGTCGTCCCGTCACGGCATCACCGCCACGCCGCCCACCCCTGCACCGCGAACCGGTCGCCGGCGCGCCGCACTTGGGCTGCGCCCGGCCCGGGGAAGTGCGCGGGGAACAGCAGGGCGCCCCGGTCCGCGGCCTCCCCCAGAACCCGGCGCCGGCTGTCCCGTGCGCGGGGCTCGTCCCCGTCGAAGCTGGGACAGTCGTCCGGCTCCGCGATCTACAGCGGGCTGTGCAGCAAGTCCCCTGCGAACACGGCTCGTTCCGTGCCCGACCGCAGCCATACGACGGAGGAGCCGGGCGTGTGGCCGGGAGCGGGCTCGATGCACAGTTGCGCGTCGATGTCGTAGTGGTCGCCGTCCCACAGCACGGCCTGTCCGGCCCGGTGCACGGGGGCGACGCTGTCCTCGAAGACGTCGGCCATCCAGGGGCCGGAGCGGGTGCGGTGTCCGTTGGCCGGGTTCCAGTAGTCGAAATCGGCGCGCGCGATGACGTACTGGGCGTTGGGGAAGGTCGGCCGCCACTCGCCGTCGTCCGTCAGGAAGGTGTTCCAGCCGACGTGGTTCCCGGCGGTTTCGGTGCCGTTCGGCTTCACGGTCGAGGGACACCCCACCGGGCTGCAGATCATCGGCCGCCAGGGGGACGACCTGGGGGTGCTGCGATTGGCGGCTGCGCTGGAGACGGCGACCGGCACCTGGCAGCGGCATCCGCAGATCGCACAGTGAAAGCGTCAGGAAGAGTCAGGAATCGCGGCCGAGTTCGTTCTTGTGGATGCGGCCGCCCTTCATGATGAGGGCGAGATTCTTCCCCGGATCCGCCAACAGGCCCAGATCCTGCGTCGGATCCCCGTTGACCAGCAGCAGATCCGCCCACGCACCCGGCTCGATCACCCCCAGCCGCGCCGCCTTGTACGGGTCCCGTCCACCGCACAGCCGGAACAGCTCCGCATTGCCGGACGTCGCCATCCGCAGCGCCTCCACCGGACGGAACCCGAAGTGGCCGGCCAGGCGGACGAACATCTCGCTCTGCCGACGGGTCTCGCCCGGGCTGAGGAAGAGGTCGGTCCCGAAGGCGAGTTTCACTCCGTACGTGCGGGCCCACGCGTAAGTCCGCTTCACGCCCTCGCAGACCCGGTGGTTCTTCTCCGCCCTCTCGGGGTCGGGGTAGTGGTGGTCGCTCTCCAGCCACGGCTGGGTGCTCAGCCACACCCCTTTTCTCGCGAGCATCGCCATGGTCTGCTCGCTCGCGAGGTGCCCGTGCTCGATCGACCTGATCCCGGCCTCGACCGCACGCCGGATGCCCGCGGAGTTGTAGACGTGCGCGGCCACGTACGTGCCCCAGTCGGCCGCCGCCTCGACCGCCGCCCGCAGCTCGTCGAGTGTGAACTGCTGGACGTCCAGGGGGTCGTACTTGGAGCACACCCCGCCGCCCGCATACACCTTGATCTGGCTCGCACCCCTCTTGAGCTGCTCGCGCACAGCGGCCAGGACACGGTCGCGCCCGTCGGCGGTCCGCACGCACCCCGTCGCCTCGATCCGCGATTCCGGGCCACCGAACTCCCTCGCCGCGTCGTGGATTTCGGAGAAGTCCCCGTGCCCGGACGTCTGGGAGACCATCCCCTCGCTCGCGTAGATCCTCGGCCCCGGGAAGCGGCCCGCGTCGAGGGTCCGCCGGAGGGCGGTCACGGGCCCGCCCATGTCCCGGACGGTGGTGAAGCCGCGCAGGAGCATGCGCCCTGCCTCGGCCAGCGCGTTGTAGTGGGCGGTCCCCGTGGGTCCGTGGAGGAGTTCCTCGTCCGTGCTCCCCGCCATGAACAGGTGCACGTGCGCATCGCTGAGACCGGGCATCAGAACGCGCCCGCCGCCGTCGACGACCCTGGCCTCCGGCGCGGGGGGCTCCCCCTCGGCGGAGATCCTCCCGTCGGCGACGTACACCGCACGCCTGCCGCTCAGTTCGTCGTGCACGCCGTCGAAGACCCGCACGTCGGTGATCAGGACGGGGGGCGGGGCAGGGTGCGACTCGCTCGACGTCATCTGGCCGTCCTCTCAGAACTACTCAGAAATACTCGGAAATTCCGCCGCCGGGCGCGGGAGTCCACTGTGTTGCCCGCCACGACGGCCCCACAGCTCCGTTTTCGGCCACACGCCCGATGGGCGGCCCCTTCCCCCGGCGGAGTACGGCGTTGTACGCATGGGCTGTCCGTTCATCGGCAGGGAAGTCGGCAGGGAAGGGGACCCCATGCGCACGCACGTTCCGGGCCGGAGGCCCGTGCCCACGAGGACGTCCGGCAGTGCACAGCCCTCGACGCCCGCCGCCGCACCGTCGGCGGCCCGGCCCGGCGGCCCGGCGGTGGCCGTCCTTCTGGATCTGCAGCGCAGGGCGGGGAATGCCGCCGCGGCCCGGGTGCTGGGGAGGGGGACGCGGAGGTCCGGCGCCCTCGACGTCCTGCGCGGCCCCGGCCGGCCGCTGCCGGTGCCGCTCAAGGAGGAGATGGAGGCCCGCTTCGGTGCCGACTTCTCCGACGTGCGGCTGCACACGGATGCGGCCGCGCGGCGGTCCGCCGCCGGGCTCGGGGCACGCGCGTACACCGCCGGCAGCCATGTCGTCATCGGCGACGGCGGCTCCGACCGGCACACCCTCGCCCACGAGTTGGTCCACGTGCTCCAGCAGCGGTCCGGGCCGGTGGCCGGCACGGACCGGGGCGACGGCACGAGGGTCAGCGACCCCGGGGACCGCTTCGAGCGTGCAGCGGAGGACGGCGCCCGTCGCGCCCTGACCGGGCAGCCCCGGCCGGGGGCGGCAGCCGCACCGGCTCCGACGGGGGATGCGCAGCAGGCCCCGACGATCCAGCGGATGAGGTTCTACCGCGGGGTGTCCGATGCCGATGCCAACGCGCTGGTGGCGCGGAGGGGCGACGGGGGAGCCGGAAGCACGGTGCGCGACGGGGGGCTGCAGCCCACGGGGAGCGGCGAGTTCGGCAAGGGGGTCTACTTCTGGGAGGAGGACCGCGACGCCGCCCTCGTGACGGCCCTCCAGTACCAGGCGCCGGAACGGGCCTGGGCGGTCGTCGAGTACGAGGTCCCCGACGAGCTCGTCCGCCGGACGGCGGCGGACGACCGTGCGGCGGGGAAGGACTGGCTGAGCTTCCCGCACGACGCGGAGACCCGGCCTTCGAAGGACGCGTTCGTGGCGATGCAGACCGAAGTGCCGCGGCCGTATGAGGAGTTCACCGAAGGCGACCTCGCACAGGGGCGTCACCCGCATCCCCTCGTCCGGCATCCGGTGGAGGGCGGGGCATGGGCGACGAAGAAGGACGGCACCCCGGTCACGTCCGCTCCCATGAACGTCAAGCAGTTCTACGACGTCAACAGGGACCCGAAGGGGCACGGCAAGAAGTTCGGCCTGGGCGGGCTGCCCGCCGACAACATCGAGTGGACGAACCACCCCGTCGTCACGGGGATGTCCGCCGCCGACTACTCCCCCGGCGCGCCTCGGCAGGCGCGCTTCCTGGGATCCGGGATCGACATGCTCAATCGCGGCAGGGACATCAGGATCGCCAAGGTCCTGCACGGAGTTCAGGTCAAGAACCGTTCCGACGTCGCCTGGGTCCGGGGACTCGAGATGAAGCACCGCGCGACCGCGGAGCGCGATGCCAGGGCCAAGAAACTCCTCTCCTAATACGGCCGTTCGAATTTCCGGGCACATTCTGGTGGCAATTTCCCGCCAACGGGCCGCGCCATCCGCGCCGGAAAAACGGTTCCTGAAGGAGTTCCGGCCACCGTGCCGCGCCGGAACGACCGGGCTCGCGCGCTCTTGACAGGCGCGAGCCGGTCGGCTTCACGGGAGAGCGCAAGCGGAATTCCCGAGGCCGTATGACGGTGTTCCCAGCCGGAACGCCGTGGGAGGTCCGAAGCCGCGGATCTGCTGTCCGGAAGCCGTAGGGGCCCGCCCCGCGTGGCCGGTTCGCCCGGGTGCGCGGGTAGTGCTGACGGCATAGTCTCGACCACCCGAACGCGCCCCCGCGCGAGCTGCCGGGTTTCACCACCTTTGCCATCGCGCACTCCTGCTGCCCTACTCCCGTGCGCGCCGGGCGCGTTGAAAGGTATCGACCACAGGACCGGAGGGGATACCGCCGTGACGGACAGCATGAAGGAATACTCCATCGGGAACTACCGGCCCCACTCACTGGCACAGGGAAACGCGCGATACCTCTGGGTCACCACCAGCGACAAGGCCATCGTCCGTGTCCACCCAGGTCTCGGCGACAGCCAGATGGTGGTGGACCATTCAATGATTCCCCAGCTCAGCGCCGGAATCATCAAGGACCCCAACGGGCTCCAGCGGGTGTGGTTCGCGGCGCCGGCTCCGCCGCGCCAGCAGGACCCGATCGTGATTATGGAGACCACGGCCGGCAACCCTGTGACGTTCTACCCGCTGGAGGACGACGCCAAGGCCGAGAGCATCAAGCTCCGGACGACCAACACGGGCACCGACTCCACGCCAGTCTACGAGTACAGCCTGCTGTTCGCCGAACCCGAGCACAGCTACGTCGGCATCCTCACCCCCAGCATCGGCGGACACATCGACCGCATGCCGGTCAGCCAGAGCACCTGGCTGTGGGACGTGGCCGTCAGCACGACCGCCGACGGGAAGACGCACACCTACTGGGCCACGGGCCAGAGCAGGGCAAGCAATCCGGTCAGGAACGAGAACGGCCTCTATCGCCGCCGGCCCGGGGACACGCAATGGGAGCGGATCCCAGTGCTCCCGTCCACCCAGAAGCCTTTCTACGTCATCGCGGACACGACCGCGGTATGGCTGACCGCGACCAACCCGAACCAGGTCATCCGCTTCGATCTCAACTCGGGCACCACGCGCACGGTGGATCTGGGCGCGGCCGTTCCGCAGCAGTTGGCGTTCGGCACGCTGGGCGACCTGTGGGTGGCCTCCAGCGCAGGGCTGCACGAGTTCGACAGGAACCTGCTGGGAGGCGGATCCCTGGTGCGCCTGCTCTACGGCGGCGGGGCCAAGGGCATTTGCATCGCGGCCGACGGGAAGCTCTGGTACACCAATCCGGAGCGCAAGTCCGTCGGCAGCTACGACGTGCCCCCGCCCCCTTACGGAGCCGCCTCGCTCATGGGCCGGACCCAGGTCGTGTACCAGGGGGAGTCGGAAGTCCACGTCAAGGACCAGGTCGCCCATCCCCTCGTCGTCGACTACGTGGCCAACGGACGGCCGGTGCCGGGAATCCCCCTCACGTGCCGGATCGACGCGGAGGGGGCGACCTTCGAGGACGGCACCCGCGAACGCGTGATCATCACGGACCAGCGGGGCCGGGTCGCCCTGCCCCCGGTGATCGCAGGCGACATCCAGGAAGAAGCGGTCATCAGCGTCGGCCTCGGCGACACCGAGCCGCACGCCGCCACGACGCTCAACATCACGCCGGCCTAGCGGCGCACCTGCACCACCCGGTCCGTTTCCCGCTCCGCAGGAAGGAGAAGCAGCATGCCGACCGCAGTGCCGCCGCCCGTCCCCGAATCCGGCGCCGACTCCGACGAGTTCCCCATCAGCGCGACCGCCGTCGACGTGGCCTGGCTGAGCGACGACGAGAACGTATGGTTCGTCACCGCCCAGGGTGTCATGGGCTACTTCGAACCCCGCAGCCCCTGGGGCAACGTCGTCATCACCCCCGGCCCGGGCATCACCGGCAACGCCAACTCCCTTGTCGCCTGGCCCGGCCACGGAACGTGGACGTTCCTCGCCGCGGAGAACGGCTCGTCCTTCGTCAAGTGTGCCGACAGTCAGTACCAGGTCTATCCCCTGAGCGGGAGGACGGACTGCCGGGCCCTGGCCCTCGGCAAGAGCCGTGAAGGCCGTACGCGCATCGTCGCTCCGCTCACCTCGGGCCAGCTGGCCTTCATCGAGTCCGGTGGCAGCATCTCGAACTCCACGTTCTACCGCGACGACCTGTACGGCATCGCCATCGCCCCGCGGCAGCAAGGCCGTTACTGGCTGACCTCCCCCCGTGGCAAGGCGCTGCTCGACTACGACGTCAGCACCGGAATCTTCGGCGATCCCATCGGCCTCGGTTTCGAGCCACGGGATGTCGCGATCAGTCCGGCGGGCGATGTCGTGTGGATCGCCACCACCGACAAGGTCATCCTCAAGTACACCGTGCAAGGCGGCACGCTCACGCGCATCGAGACGCCGTCCCCCGCCAACCACCTGCTGGCGACAGCCGACGGCACGCTGTGGTTCGTGAGCACCACCGGCAACGCGGTCGGATATGTACTGCCCGGCAGCAACAGGGCAGCCACCATCCCCACGGGCCAGGGTTCCCGCCCGTCGGGTCTGACCGTGTCCGGCGACAGCCGGCTGTGGGTCGCGCTGTCGGGGCAGCAGAGTCTGCGGCGCGTCTCCCGGCACCGGCTCGCGGTGGAATCCGGAGACGGGCAGAAGACCGCCGTGGGCAAGCCCTTCCGCAAGCCGTTCGAGGTCAAGGCGACGCTGCTGGACGGCACTCCGGTGGGCGGGCAGAAGATCGAGTTCTCCGTCGCGGAGGGCTCTGGCGTCTTCGAGAACGGCAAGCACACCGAGACCGAGTACACCGGGACCGAGGGCGACCGGCTCGGCATCGCGACCAGCTCCCGGCTCACGCCGCTCAAGGAAGGCCCCTGCCCCGTCACCGCCCGCTGGACGGAGACGGACGCCGTCGCCTCCTTCACCCGACTGAACGTCACCCCGCAGCCGGGCACGGCGGACCGCGTGCGCTACGTCTCCGGCGCGGGCCAGACCGTGCCCGCGGGGAAGTCCTTCGAGCACCCGATGAAGGTGATCGCGGAGGACGCCCAGGGAAATCCCGTCGAAGGCGCCGAGGTCACCTTCAAGGTCCGCGGCGAGACCGGCGAGAATCGGGCCACCTTCCCCGGCGGCACGGACACCGCCCAGGTGACCAGCGGCAGCGACGGCACCGCCGAGTCCCCCGTCCTGACCGCCGGCGACAGCCCGGGCGGGTTCGCGGTCCAGGTGTGGGCGGACGAGTCGTTCATGAGCCTGCTCCTCCAGCAGAACATCCACTGAACTCCGGCACGTTCACGGCCCCTGGGGCCTGTCCGACGGGACAGGCCCCAGGGCTCCCGAAGGAGGAATCCGCCCCACCATGCCCGAGAACGGACCGGCGCTCCGCACCGCATACGACTTCGAACTCCCCAACGGCTACGTGGACGGCTCCGGAACCGTCCACCGCCACGGCTCCATGCGGCTCGCCACCGCCCGCGACGAACTGTCGCCCCTGATCGACCAGCGCGTCCGGGAGAACCCCGCCTACCTCGGCGTCGTCCTCCTCAGCCTGGTCATCACCCGGCTGGGTACGGTGACCGACATCCACGCCGGTGTCGTGGAACAGCTCTTCGCCCAGGACCTCGCCTACCTCCAGGACTTCTACCGGCGCATCAACGGCCTGGACTCCGGGCACGGCGCCGTCGCCTGCCCCTCCTGCGGGACCAGCTTCGCGCTGCCCTCGACGGCACCCGGCGGCCGCCTGGGGGAAGCATGACGCACCCGCCGCGCCGGCTCCGCGAGGAATCCGCCTGCATCGCCTACCACTTCCACTGGGCGTACGGGGACATCCTCGGCCTCCCGCACGAGGAACGGCGCGCATGGGTGCGCGAGATCGCCAGGCTCAACAGCGCGGCGGGAGGAGGCCGGTGAGCCTCGCGGGCGCGCTGAGGAGAGCGGGGTTGCGGCGTCACCGTCCCGCGCCCCCTCCTGTACCGCCGGCCCGGGCGGACTGGCGTGACGTGGCGCCCGTCGGGCTGCTGCACCTGCCGCTGCTGTCCACGAGCGGGCACGTCGCCTTCCGGGAAGGCCTCGCGGCCTGGCAGCCGGCGCCGCTCGTCACGGCCGGCACGCGGCTGCTGCCACGGGCGGTGCCGCTCGCCCTGGGGGCGGGAGTCCTCCGGGGTCTCCTCGCCCCGGAGTTGCCGGTGAGCACGGTGCGCGACGGGGTGTACGAGGCGTTACCCGAGGGGGTGCGACTGCCGGATCCGGCCGGCCTCCGGCCGGGCGCTGCGCACGCGCAGGAGGCGTACGAGATCCAGGAGGCGTACGAGATCCACGGCCCCCGGCCACCCGGTGCGCCGCGTGACGGCGAACAGCCCCTGGATCCTGGGCTCGTCGAGACGACGCTTCGCCGCCGCGTGAGCGAGGTCTCCGTCTCACCACCCGCCGACAGTAAGGGACACCGCCCGGTCCAGCCGGACCGGGGACCGGGCGTTCCCCTACGCCGTCCCGCACCGGCTCCGCCACCGCAGCGGCCGCCGGGCGGCCATGACCGGACCGGCGCCGCCCCGGGAACGACCGGCGGCCCCATCCGTCCTCAACGTCCACCGGACCCCGCCGACCCCTTGAGCTCCGCAACTCATGGCCATCGGAGGCGCGTTGAGCACCCCGGCCCCCTGAAGGGCCCCCGGCCACACGACGCGGACCTGCTCCCCGACGCTCCCGGACTCCCCTCCCCCGGCACGGACCGGTCCTTCATCTTTCCCTGGCTCCCTCTGCCCGGCACCACACCACCACGCACAGCGGAGCACCGCCCCGCAGAGAGCCCGCCTCGCGAGGCGGACCGGCCCGTCACGGACACGATCGTCCGCCGACGCCCCGACGACGGCGAGCGGCCCATCGGGACCCCGGGCCGGCACGAAAGCCCCGCGCCCGGGCCGAGTCCAGTCACCGACCCCACACCACCGTCACCCGCACCGCCGTCACCCGCACCATTCCCGCGGCAAGCGCCCCCGCACCGCCTCCGCGTCGGCGAACCGGTTGCTCAAGTACCGGCAACCGCCCGGCCCTTGGCGATCCCACCGCCCGCCACCGGGCGTACCGGACCACCACCCGCCCCGGGCCGGACCGGGCCGCCACCCGGTCCGGCCAAAGCCGCCGCCACCCCCGCCGAGGTCCCCGCGAACGCACCCCCGGCCGCCCCGGCCGCCTCCCCCGCGGCGCCGCCCGGGCCCCCGGCCGCCCCGGACATCCCCGCCCTCGCCCGGGAAGTCGCCCGCCGGCACGCCGGGCTCCTGGCCGAGGCCGTGCTCCCGCCCCCCGGGCCGGCACCGCTGACGTGGCCGCCGCAGCCCCAGCCGCCGCCGGACGGCGGCAGATGGGGATCGTCCGTACCGCGATGAGGCTCCCGACCACCCACGGAGTGCCCGCCCATGGCCGACCAGCCGTTCGCCGTCAGTTCCCATTTCCAGCTCTCCATCGGCACCCACGCCCTCGGTTCCTTCACCTCGTGCGACGGGCTCGGCTGTGCCATGGAGGTCGAGGAGCGGGTCGAGGGCGGCACGAACGGGCACGTGTGGCAGCTGCCGACGCGGCTGCGCTACACCAACGTCGTGCTCGGCAGACCGCTGTCGCAGGACACCGTGCTCGTCTGGGCCTGGATGCAGCAGCAGATGATCGAGCCGGTGCGGCTGCCCGGGCAGCTCGTGGCACTGGGACCGGACCGGCGGCCGCTGGTGCGGTGGCTGCTGGACGGGGTGCTGCCGGTGCGCTGGAGCGGGCCGACGTTCGACGTCGACCAGTCGCAACCGGCCCGCGAGACCTTGGAGATCGCCCACAACGGGTTCCTCGGGATCACCGTCTGACGTCGGAAAGGACCGTATGGCGTTCGAGTTCCCGGGCGGCGCACCGGTGCGTGCCGCCCTCGTGATCCACGACCCGCCGACCGGGGCGAGCAGTACCCCGGGGCCCGAACGCGACCGGGTACGGCTGCAGTTCAACCCGGACCGGATCCAGGTCGGCAAGCAGGCCCGCTGGGACCGCAGCCGGTCGCCGTCCAACGGGCAGGCGGCGCGGGCCCAGTTCGTGGGCGCACAGCCGCGCACCATGACGCTGGAGGTCTTCCTCGACGCCCACGGCACCCGGGAGGGCGTCCAGGAGCGGGTCGAGAAGCTGCTCGGCTGTTGCGCCCCGACCGCGCGCAGCACTACGGCGAAGCCCGCCTCGGCGCCCTGGGTGCGGCTGGAGTGGGGGCATGCCCGCACGACCGCCTTCCTGGCCCTGGTGACTCAGGTCGACGCGTCCTACACCCGGTTCGGTCATGACGGGACGCCTCTGCGTGCCGTGTGCACGGTCTCGTTGGAGGAGGCCGGCGGATCGGTTCCGCGGCAGAACCCGACGTCGGGCGGGGACGGTCCGGTGGACACCCATCTCGTGGTGGCGGGTGACAGCCTGGCCGGGGTGGCCTGGCAGGCGTACGGCGATCCGGGGCGGTGGCGGGAGATCGCCCGGGCGAACGGCCTCGACGACCCGGCCCGGATCCCGCTGGGCATCGTGCTCGTCCTGCCGGTGCTGCAGGAGCAGGCCGCGGGGGGTGCGGGATGACGGAGCGGCTGTACGCGGCGGAGCCGGTCCTCGTCTTCGGGTCCCCGCTGCGGGAGGAGTGGGCCGATCAGCTCGTCGAGGCGTCCGTGGACACGGCGTTGGGCCTGCCGGCGCGCGCCTCCTTGCGGTTCCGGGATCCCGCCCACCGGCTGCCGGCCGCCGCCGGGATCGCCGTGGGGGTCCCGCTGACCGTGTCGGTGGCCGCAGCGCGCCGCCGGACCCGGCTGGAGATCTTCGACGGCGAGGTCACCGCGCTGGAGACCGAGGTGGATGCCGACGGGAGCTTCACGACCGTACGGGCCATGGACCGGGGGCACCGGCTGATGCGCGGGCGGCGGGTGACGGCCTACGTCGAGTCCACCGTGGCCGAGGTCGCCGGACAGGCCGCGGGCCGCCACGGCCTGAAGGCCGGCCGGATCGACGCGGAGCGCACCCGCATCGCGCACCTGGCCCAACCCAACCTGACGGACTGGGAGTTGCTGAGCCACCTCGCCGACCAGCGCGGGCTGCGCCTGTCGGTCGAGGGCAGCGCCGTTCACATGAGGCGCCCGGCCGCGGCGGACAAGGCGCCCGCGCCCGGTACGGGGGCGGACCGCAGCCCGTTCGTCCTGGAGTACGGGGAGAACCTGCTGGCGCTGCGCGCCTCGGTGTCGTCCGAGGGCCAGGTCGCCGGAGTGGAGGTGCGCGGCTGGGACCCGGCGGGCAAGGCCGCGTTGTCGGTGCGGGCCGGTGCGGGCGAGAGTGCGCGGCTGCGGCTGGGCGTCACACCCGCGCAGCTCGGCGCGGCGTTCCCCGGCCCGGCGCCGGACCTGCTCGTCGGCGGCCGGGGCTGCGACACCGCCCCGCAAGTCGACGCGGTGGCCCGTGCGTTGGCGGAGGAGGCGGCTGCCGCGATGGCGGCGCTGTCGGCCGAGGCCGTGGGCACTCCCGAGCTCGCCGCGGGGCTGCCGGTGACCCTGGCCGGCGTGGGCGAGCCCTTCGCCGGCAAGTACACGGTCACCGCCTGCCGTCATGTCTTCGACGGCGACCACGGCTTCCGGACCCGGGTGCAGGTGGGCCCGCTGCCCCCGCCCGTCGTGCCGTATCCGCCTCCGTTGTGCGCGCTGGGCGTCGCGGTGGGCACGGTCACCGACATCAAGGAACCGGGCCAGGGCGAGCGCGGTGCCGTGCGGCTGCGCCTGCCGTGGCTGTCGCAGGACTACGTGACCGACTGGGTCCGGACCGTGCAGTGGGGAGGCACCGGCGGCGGCGGGGTGTTCGCCCCGGAGGCCGGGGACGAGGTGCTCGTCGGCTTCGAGCACGGACGCCTGGACCGGCCGTACGTCCTGGGCGGCCTCTACAACGGCATCGACGCCCCCACGGACCCCGGCCTGCCGCTGGTCGACCCGGGCACCGGCCGCCTCAACCGGCGCACGCTGGCGTCCCGTTCGGGGGACCGGCTCGAACTGCTCAGCGCCGCCGACGGCCCCCAGGGCGTCCGGCTCCGGACGGGCGACGGGAAGCTCACCGCCCACCTCGACCGCAAGGACGGCACCCTCGTCCTCACCGCGGGCGAGGGCGGGACGACGCTGCGGGTCACGCTGGACGCCCGCGGCGACGGCACCCTCACCGTCGATGCGGGCCCGGGCGGCAGCCTGGTCCTCACGGCGGGCACGGTCTCCGTCACGGCCGACGACAGCAAGGGGGGCGGCGACCTCACGCTCAAGGGCGCCACCGTCACCGTCGAGAGCGCCGGGGAACTCAAGCTCGACGGAGCGCGCACCAGCATCACCGGCAACACCGTCGACATCAACTGACCCCGTACGGGCGGGAGGACGAGCGTGGACATCGTCGGAGCGGGGTGGGCGTTCCCCGCCGTCATCACCGGCACCGGGCGCGTCGGCCTGGCGAGCGGCAGCCAGGACGTGGAACAGGCCCTGCGCATCATCCTGTCCACCGCACCCGGCGAGCGGCCGATGCGGCCGGAGTTCGGCTGCGGCATCCACCACCTGGTCTTCGACCCGCTCGACGCGACGACCGTGGCCCGCGCCGACACGGAGGTGCGCCGGGCGCTCGACCGCTGGGAACCACGGATCGAGGTGGACGATCTGCTGTTCAGCACGGATGCGGCGGATGCTGCAGATGCGGCGGACACGGGAGTGCTCTACATCGACATCCGCTACCGGCTGCGCGCCACCAACGAACCCCGCAACCTCGTCTTCCCCTTCTACACCCTGCCCGGAGACTCCCCCAGTGAGTGACCTCCCCGTACCCGACCTGGACGACCTGCGGTTCCAGCCCCTGGTGGACGCCGCCAAACGCGCCCTGCCGCAGCGCGTCCCCGAGTGGACCGACCACAACGTCTCCGACCCCGGCATCACCCTCATCGAGGCCTGCGCCGAGCGGACCGACCAACTGCTCTACCGCATCGACCGCATGACCACCCGGCAGCGCTCCGCCCTGCTGCGCCTCATGGGCATCACGCCCCTTCCCGCATCGCCCTCGCGGATCGTGGTCGTCTTCACCCGGACCGACGGTTCCACCGGGCGACGCGAGATCCCGGCGCACACCGAGGTGCGGACCGAGGGCGCGGAGCCGGTCGTGCTGGCGACCACCGAAGCACTCGTCCTCGCGGAGGGGCAGTCGAGCGGGACGGTGGAGGCCGTGGAGCGGCCCGTTGCGGTCACCGAGGTGCTGGGCGTCGCCGACGGGCTGCCCGCCGGCCGCTTCCCCACCGCACACCGCCCCTGGGGGCCCAACACCCCCGTCGCGGAACCGCCGTTCGGCCCGCCGCTCGTCGTCCGGGTCGGGGACGCCGTGTGGCCGGCGGTGCACACCTTCGCCGAGGCGGGACCCGACAGCCCGGTGTACTGGTGGGACGACGCCTCGTGCGAGGTGGTCTTCGGGCCGCTCGTCCCCGTCGAGGGCGGGCCCGGGCAGCAGCACGGGAAGGTGCCGCCGGAGGGCGCGCGGATCAGTGCGCAGTACGCCGTCCACCGCGGCCGCCGGGGTGCCGTCCAGGCCGGCACGGCCTTGACGGTGACCGCGCAGACCGGGCTGGGCGCCGCCGTGGACCGCGTCGTCACGCCGCCCGAGGACGCGGAGGACTGGCAGCAGGCGCTCGACCGCGCGGGCCTGGACCTGGCGCCGCTGCGCCGCGCGGTCACCGCCGCCGACCACGAGCAGCTGATCGGGGAACACGTGCCGGGGCTGGCCCGTGTCCGCGTCACCGCGCTCACCCGTCCCACCGACTCGCGCGTGCCGACCGCCCTGCAGGCACCACCCCGACCGTCCGACATCCTCACCTGCCTCGTCACCGCCCGGGCTCCGCAACGCGCCGTGCACTACTACGACGACGGCGGGATCATCACCGCGCTCTCCCTGCCCCTGCACCACCAGGACAAGACCTTCGACGACGACGCCCCACAGCCTGTGAAGGCCGCGGGGCGCCTCGACGCCATGATCCGCACCGGCGAGGACGCACCCCGGCTGTGGTTCTACGGGAAGATGTGCCTGTGGGACGACGGGGAACCGCGCACTATTGCGGAGGAATTCCCCTCCCTGCCCGAGGAGTTCACGTCGGACCTCGACGCGGTCGCCCTGCTCGCCGACCCCCGCACCGACGACGCGTACGAACTGTTCTTCTTCAAGGGCGAGACCTTCTACCACCGCACCTACACCTACTCCCACACCGACCGGGCGTTCGTGCCGCAGAAGGACAGCCGCGGCGTGACCTCCCTCGTCTCGGAGGCGTTTCCCGGTCTCTCCCCCCAGTGCCAGCAATCCCCGGACGCCGTCGTGGTGTTCGACGACGTGTTCTTCTTCCTGAAGGGCGCACGGACCGAACCCGCGCTGTGGCGCCGCGAGGACGACCCGCTCCACGTCCTCCTGGTCCCCCGCTGTACCGGGGACCCCGAAGAGCGGCCGCCCGACGACGCCTTCGACATCCCTCACGACACGCTCACCGCGGTGAAGAACGTCGTCGACGCCTCCCGCCTGCTCGGTGAACGCCTGCTCGTCGGAGAACCCCGCTACCACCCGTTCCACATCGCCGCGACCGTGCACCCCTGGAGCAGCGCGCCGGCGGACGTCGGCCGGGCGAAGGAGGCCGCCGAGCGGGCCTTGCGGCGCTTCTTCCACCCCACGGCCGGCGGGCCGGACGGGCGAGGGTGGCCGTGGGGCAGACGGGTCCATGCCGGCGACGTCTTCACCGTGCTGGAGACGGTCCGCGAGCACCGGGGCACGACCGCCGTGGCCCTGTACGAGGGCGCAGGCGGCGGGGCCGTGCCGTCCATCGAGGTCTCGGACGGCGGTCTGGTCCTCCTGGGCGACGTGGACATCGCCGTGGACACCACCGACGGCTGACACCGGCCGTATCCGCATCGCACGAGAGGACCGCGCATGCCGCCTTCCCCCGCACGCCCGCTCCCCCTGCCCGCCGTCTACGGCCGCGACACGGTGGCACAGGCGTTCGCGGCCGCGATCGGCGAGACCCTGGCGCCCGTCGAGGAGCACGTCGACGACCTCGACGCGGTGCTCGACCCCTGGCGCGCGCCCCCCGCCTTCCTGGACTGGCTGATCGCGATCACCGGCGCCCGGGTGGAGCCGGGCTGGGACGAGGTCCGGCGGCGCAAGGCCATCGACCTCGCGCCCCGGCTGGCCGCACACCGCGGGACGCTGTACGGACTGCGGCTGGAGGCCCGGGAGATCCTCGGCTGGACGGACCAGTCGCTCGTCATCGACGACCCGGGCCTCGACCCCGCACCCGGCTCCGGGCGCATGCTCACCGTCACCCTGACCGCCCCCGCCGGGGAGGACCAGCGGGCGCTGGAGAGCCGCCTGACGCGGCTGGTGGCGGCGCACTGCCCGGCCCATCTGCCGTTCAAGGTCGTCGTCACGCTCTCCCAGCCCCCTGACGGAAGGTCACCGCAAGGATGAGTCGGCAGACACCCGAGTACGACGGGCGCACCCGCGACGAGGTGGTCGCCACCGCCGTCGCCGCCGTGCACCGGCAGGTGCGGACCTGGACCGGCCGGGACCTGACGGACCCCGGGCGGGGCCTGATCGAGACATGCGCCGACATGGTCACGGCCCTGCGCGACCGGCTCAATCAGGCTCCCGACCAGCGTCGGTTGCAGGTGCTGCGCCTCCTGGGCGTCCGGCCGTACCGGCCCGCGCCCGCGCAGACCGAGGCCGTCTTCCGACTCGCCGCGCCCTCGCCCGAACCGGTGGTCGTACCCGTCGGCCAGGAGGTGGCCACGCGTCCTCCGGGGGACGAAGAGCCGGTCGTCTTCAGCACGTTGACGGATGCGGTGCTCAACCCGTGCGTCCTGTTCGCGGCCGGGGACTTCGCGGAGGCGCGGGTGGCGGACGGCACCCTGGAGGGGCGGCTCACCGATTTCGTTTCGGGGGAGGCCGTGGAACCGGGTACGTCCGCCGCGGGCGGGCCGGCCTTCCGGCTCAACCTGCCGTATCTCGGCGACCTCCCCCTCCCCGGGGACGCTCCGGCGGGCTCCGGGCCGCGCGACTCCCCCTACGCCCTGCTCGTCCTCTCGGTGCCGGTGCCCGGCACCCGCGTGACGCTGGACGTCCGATTGAGCCCGGCGCCGCCGCCGAACGACGCCGGAATCACGAAGGGTTCCTGGGAGGCCTGGCAGGGCACGCACTGGAGCGGCTGCCGGATCCTCGCCGACACCGTGACCGCCCCGGGCAGTCCGGGCAAGGTCACCCTCGACCTGCCCCCGGCGCACGCACCGGCCCAGCTGGTGCTCCAACGGCCGGACGGCCAGGGCGGGTTCTTCCTCCAGCGGCTGCGGGACGTCGGACTGCTCCGCTACCGCACGGACGCCGGCGGGAACGCCCTGCAGCAGGTCGCGCTCGACCCGGTCCTCGCCGTCCCCGTCCCGGTCGTCCAGGCGCGGCTGGTGCGCGACGAGACACTGGGGACGGCCACGGGCATCCCCGGCGAACGGCTCCGCTTCGCCCATCCGCCGATGCCCCGCAGCACGGACCCGCTCGTCGTGGACGCCGTCCTCGACGGCCGCACGGCCCAGTGGACGTACGTCGCCTCCCTCGCCGGATCGGGGCCCGACGACCGGCACTTCACCCTGGACCCCCGCACCGGGGAAGCCGTCTTCGCCCCCGCCGTCGCCGGCGCCCTCGGGCTGCGCCGGCACGGGGCGCCGCTGCCGGCGGGCGCGGTCGTCCGCATCCGGCGCTACCTGACCGGCGGCGGCGCCCGCGGCAACGTGCCCGCCCGTACCCTCACCGTGCTCCGCACCCCGCTGCCGTACGTCTCCTCGGTGACCAACCCCGCTCCCGCCGTGGGCGGTACGGAGGGCGAGAGCGCCCTCGCCTGTTCCGAACGCCGCCCGCTGGGCGCCCCGGTGCCCGAACGGGCCGTCGTCCCGGCCGACTACGAGCAGCTCGCACTGGCCGCGTCGGCGGGCATGGCCCGCATCCACCACGTCCGCGACGTGCCGCACCAAGCGCTCGACCCGGCCCGCAACTACCTGCCCTGGGTTCCGGCGAAGACCGATGTCGGCTTCACCCTGGCCGCGGACGTACCGAAGGC
Organism: Streptomyces sp. NPDC002536; assembly: GCF_053594995.1. Lineage (NCBI taxonomy): Bacteria > Bacillati > Actinomycetota > Actinomycetes > Kitasatosporales > Streptomycetaceae > Streptomyces > Streptomyces sp. NPDC002536. The sequence continues at coordinate 65,667 of NZ_JBSFWU010000014.1, read as the reverse complement.
CGCCGAGGGGACCGAGGTGACGACGGAGGACGGGAAGACCGTCTTCACCACCACGCGGGACGCCGAACGCCTGCCGCCCGACGCCGCCGGTGCGGCACCTCTGCGGCTCACCGACGGGGTCACGGCCGCCGTCGACATGTTCACCGCGGGCAACTACGAGGCGCCCGGCGTATTTTCCGGACCGTTCAGGGGTGGCGGCGTGCTGGTCCTCGCCCTGGTGGAGATCAAGAACACCCACGATCCGCGCCACTTGATGCTCTGGGTGACGGCCGACGGCAAACGGACGGCGCAGGACCGCATCGCGGTCTCGGTGTTCGCACCGAGGAAGGAGACGCCGTGGTGGGACACCTCCGCCCCGCTCGCGTATGCCTCGGCACCCGCGCAAACGTTTACGGTGAAGGGCGACGCGAGCGTCGCCGCCCACCCCGTCCCTCTCGGCTCGTCGGCGCGCTGGCAGGCCGCCGTCGAGGACGGCGCGTTCGCCACGACGGCCCAGGACGCCGTCGCCCGGCTGGGGACCAAGTTCCCGACGGAGCCCGCCGCATGCTGGATCGCCGTCCAGATCCTCGACCCCAAGGGCACGGACGGCACGAGGTACACCGTCTACGCCGACTCCGGCAGCACCGAGGCCGTCCCCGCCCTCCAGTACGAGCAACACGACCGGGGCAAGGGGCCGTTCACGTCCACGGGCGAGCCGGGCCAGGTCTTCCCCCTGCTCCACGCCCCGGTGTACGGGTCGCTGCCCACGGTCCGCGTCGGCCCGGACGACTGGGTCACCGTCACCTCCTTCGAGCAGTCCGGCGAGGACGACCCGCACGTGGTGATCAACGCCAGCACCGGCCAGGTCCACTTCGGCCCCAAGGTGACGGGCGGCCCCTCCGGCACCCGGCAATACGGCAGGATCCCGCCCAAGGACGCGGCCATCACGGCGCAGGGCACCTACCGGACCACCCTCGGCGCCTCGGCGAACGACATCGCTCCAGGCAAGATCTGCCGGTTGAAGACACCGGACCCGCACATCGTCGGTGTGCGCAACACCTCCCCGTCGCACGACGGCAAGAACGGCTACACCGACACCAGCGGCGGCAGCACCCGGGCCGGCGTGACGCTGATGGTCGTGCCGTTCGTCACCACGGACGAACGGGGCTGGTTCCCGTACCACATGCTCACACCCACCGCGGACGCCTGCGACACGCTGCGCCGCGCCCTGCGGGCCTGCCAGCCCGAGGGCGTCCCGGTGTGGCTGGTGAAGCCCGTCTACCACGGCATCCGCTTCGAAGCCCGCATCGTGCCCGCGGACTACCGCACCGCCGACGAACGCGCCGAGCTGCGCGCCGCCGCGGAACGCGCCCTCTACCGGTACTTCAGCCCTGTCGGCGGCGGGCCTGACGGCACCGGCTGGCCGCTGGGGCGTCCGGTGTACGCGGGTGAGGCGTTCCGCGTCCTGGAAGGCGTGCCCGGCGTGGGCCGGGTCGCCACGGCCGAGATGGTCCCGGTCGATCCGGAGACCGGCAGGGCCTCGGCTCCTGTCGCCCGGATCGACTGCGGGCCGGGCGAGACCGTCTACTCCGTCGAACACCGCATCACCGTTGCGGAGGTGCCCTCGTGAGCGAACCCGACAACGACCACGGCAGCGCGGCGGCCCGGCTGGCGGCCCCGGCTTGGGGGGCGGACGACCTCGTCGTGGCCGACCTCACCGCGCCGGAGCACCCCGAGGTCCATGTCACGGGGGTGGAGAGCAACCCCCGTGCTGTTGCCGTGAGTTCGGACGGAACCCGGGCCTACACCGCGAACCATGATGCCGGGACGCTGTCCGTCGTGGATCTGAGCACGTCCGTCGCCACCGTGCTGCGGTCCGTTCCGGCCGGCAAGAACCCGTGCGCCGTGGTCGCCGGACTGGCCGGCGACCGGGTCTGCGTGGCCGACTGGGCGGGCCACCAGGTCACGGTGTTCGACAAGGACGGGCTCTCACCCGTCCCGGTCCCCGTCGGTGCCGGCCCTTGCGCACTGGCGGCGGCCCCGGGCGGGCAGGCGCGGTACGTCTGTGTCGTCAACGAGACGGACACCACGGTGTCGGTGGTCGACGTGAGTGTGCCCGGTTCGCCGTCGGTGACGGCGCCGGTCCCGGTGCCCGGGGTCACCCGGGCGATCGCGGTGGCGGGGGGAGGACGGTTCGCGTACGTCGCGAGCCGGGGCGAGGGCACGGGCGACGGGCGGGTGACGGTGCTCGACCTCGACGCGGAAGGCGCGTTGGTGGGCGAGCCGGTGCCCGTGGGGGCCGAGCCGCGTGCCCTGGCGCTCAGTGCCGATGGCAAGCGTCTCTGCGTGGCCGCCTACGGTTCGGCGTCGGTGTCCGTCGCCCAAGTGGACCCGGCCACCGGGCATGTGAGGGCCCCGGAGCCCGTTCCCGTGGAACCGCATCCGGTCGCCGTGGCCTTCACCCCGGACGGCAGCCTGATCCTCGCCGTGAGCCAGACGTCGGGCCGTCTCACCGCCATCCGCACGGACACCCTCGTCCCCACGACCCTCGACGAGCCGGTGGGGGCGGTCCCGTCAGGCGTGACACTCGGCCCGGACGGCCGTCTCGCGTACGTCATCGACCAGGCCGCCGGCACGCTCGTCACCGTGCGCACCGCCCCTCATCGGACAGGGGAGGTCGGCACCGGCCCGGGGTCGCGGCCGGTCAACGTCGCCGTGTCGTCGGACGGTTCATGGGCCTATGCCGCCGACGCGGCCTCGGACAAGGTGGCGGTGCTCGATCTCGGCAGTCTCACGCCGGGCACGCCCGTCTCCCTCGGTGGCGGACACAAGCCGTGGGACGTCGCCATCGCGCGCGACCGCAGCTTCGCGTGCGCGACCAGCCCGGGCACGGCCGCCCTCCTCGTCCTCACCCCGGCCCAGGAGGACGTCCTCACCGACGGCGGCGCGGTGACGGTGACCGCCGTCGCGCTGGCCCCGGGCGCCGATCCGCACGGCGTCGCCATCACCCCGGACGGCCACTACGCGGTGACCGCGGACTCCGGCACGGCGACGGTCTCCCTCGTCGACCCCAAGGGCGGCAGGTACACGATCGCGGCGGACGTCGTGGGCTGCCAACAGCCCACCGGAGCCGCGCTGTCCAAGGACGGCACGACTCTCTACGTGGCCGACTTCGCCCGCACCGGGGAGAACCAGCAGGGCGGCCAGATCGCCATCCTGACCCGCACCGGGCCGGGGACCTGGCAGCGGCGGACAGTCGTCGACGCGGCGACCGGACGTCTCTCGGGCCCCCACGAACTGGCAGTGTCGGCCGACGGATTGCGCCTCTGCGTCGCCAACTACCAGAACAGAACGGTCTCCGTCCTCCAACGCGCCACGACGAGCGACGCCTGGAGCTTCCACATGGCCGTGACCAAGTCGCCGACGGCTCTGCGGTATCCCTACGGGCTCGCCCTGACGCCCGACGGCAACACCCTCTACGTCTCCAATGCCACCAACAACAACGCCACGGTGGAGGTCTTCGACATCTCGGGGACCCAGGCGACGCACCAACGGACGATCAGTGTCGAGAACGGCAACCAGACCCCTCCCGGGCTCGCACTCTCCCCGGACGGCCAGTACCTGTACGCGGCGGTGTCGAAGGCCTGGGCGCCCGACGACGCACCCCTGGGCACGGTGTACGGGATCCAACTGTCCTGGGGCGGCAACGCCATGACGGTCGTCGCGACCGCCCCTGCCGCATACACCGACCGGCCCAACGGGCTCGCCTGCCGGGACAACCAGACCCTGTACGTGGTCAACCAGGGACGCAAGGCCGATCCCGCGCGCAACGCGTGCCTCGCCGTGATCACCCTCGACGCATCGCGCCTCGCGGTGCAGAAGACCGAACAACAGGCCCTCGACAAGGACGACGTGCCGTACTCGATCGCCGTCGCCGAGGACGGCACCTGCTGCATCGCCAACTCCGAGAGCGGGACCGTCACCGTCTTCACCTCCAAGGTGACCCCCGTCAAGGTGGGCGAACCGGCCACCTCCCGGCCATGGGACGTCGACGTCACCGACGACGGCGTCTACGCCTGCGTTTCCGATCGCAATGCCGCAACCGTCCACTGCGTACGCCTCGCCGACCACACGGTGATCCCCGTCACCGTGGGCACGGACCCCATGGGCGTGGCCTGCGCCCCGGGCGGCGCTCGCGCCTATGCGGCGAACCACGGGGACGACAGCATCGCCGTGATCGACCTGAACGGAGCCGGGGGCAGGCCCGAGGTGATCGCCACATGGCGGCACGCGCTCATCACCAAACCCGAGTCCGTGTCGGTCTCGGCCGACGGCACCTGGCTCTTCGTGACCACCGAGAACAGCGGAGCCGTCCTGATGCTCGACACCGCGACCGGAACCCCCCGCTTCACCGTCCCTGCCGGCCAGGCGCTCGCCGCAAGCGCACCGGATCCGCGCACCGCAACGCCCCTGGTGTACCTCGCCGACATGACGGGCGCCGTCGTGTCCGTCGTGAACACCACGGCGCTCGGCCGCGTCGGCGCCACAGCGGCAGCACTCGACCTGCGACAGGCCGTCGTCGTCCCGACCGCCGCCCGGACGGAGGCCGACCGGTGATCCAACTCGTCGACGGCGCGCTGGAGTCCCGCGTACGGCAGGACATGACCTGCCTGCCGCCCGAATTCACGGTCACCTTCCAGCCCCCGGGCCGCGATGCCGGGCTCGGCGAGACCACCGGCTCCGAGGCGGTCGGTCTCTACCTCTACGACATCCGCGAGGACCTGGACCGGCGCCAGACCGGCGCCGTCTACCAGTACGCAGGCCCCCCGGTCGGCATCCCCGAACTGCCGTTGCTGAAGCGGGCCCAGTTCGATCCGCCCCGCTACGCCCGGCTCTCCTACCTCGTCGCCGCCTGGGCGCCGGACGCCCTCATCGCCCACACCATGCTCGGCGACCTCCTCGTCGGCTTCGCCCGCAGCCCGCGGTTCCCCGTACAACTTCCCCCGGAACTGCGGGAGATGGACCTCTCCGCACTCCTGGACGTGGGACACCCACCGAGCGAGGACCGCGCTCTCACCGAGCTGTGGAGCGCGGTCGGGCACACCCTCGTGCCCACCCTCAACGTGACAGTGACGATCCCCCTGTTGTCGTTCGTCCCGCAGTCGTACACCGACTGGGTGACCAAGGACCCGGTCGTCAACGAGCACATCATCGACGAGCCGGTGGAGGGGGGCCGGGAGTGACCGCTCCGGCAACGGGAACCACCCGAGCGGCTGTGCCCGCGGCCGCGGACTGGCTCCTGGCCCGGCTGGCCGTCGTCGAGGTCAGGGTGCGCCGGGCCATCGCCCTGCGCACCGGCGAGGACCCCGAGGACCCGCCGGATCTCCGGGAGTTCGCCTGCGACCCGTTCCAGGGGCTGTACGTCTCCGACGAGATGGCCCCGCGCCTCCTGGACGCGCCGGCCGGCCCGCTGCCGCCCGCCGCCTCCGAGGACGCCCTGGCCGCAGTCGTCCGCGCCCGCGAGGACACGGCCGCGGCCGCGGGAGCCGCACCGCCCCTGCGGCGCCTCGCTGAGGAGTTCGGCCTGGACGAACGCGCCGTGGAGGTCCTGCTGATCGCGCTCGCGCCCGACGTCGACGCCCGGTTCGAGCGCTGCTACGGCTACCTCAACGACGACGTCACCTGCCGCCATGCCACCATCGGGCTCGCCCTCGGCCTCTGCGGTCTCCCGGCCGCCTCCGCGACCGCCCGCCGCCTGTTCTCGGCCGACGCGCCCCTGCGGTCCGGCGGACTCCTGGAACTCCTCGACGTCTCGCGGCCGTATCCGACGCGGGGACTGCGCGTCCCCGACCGGGTCACCGCGCACCTGCTGGGCGACGACGGTGCCCCGGCCCCGGCCGCCGTGCCGCCGCTGGGCGACGGCCCGTTGGCCCGGACCGTGGACCGGCTCGTCCGGCTGCTCGCGCACCCCTGGCCCCTCCACCTGCGCGACAGCGGTGACGGCACCGCCGACACCGCGGCCCGGGCAGCCCTGGCTGCAGCGGGATGGCCCGCCCTCCACCTGGACCTCGCCGCGCTCGACCACGAACCGCACCCGGCCGGGTCCGTGCGGGCAGCGCTGCTCGAAGCCCGGCTGCGCGGCCGCGGGTTGATCGCCGGGCCCGTCGGCTCCCCCGACACCCGGCGCGTACGCGACCTTCTCGCCCCGCTCGCCGATGCACCGGTCCCTCTCGTCCTCACCGGAAGCAGTCCGTGGGACGCCCGCTGGACGGACACGCCCCCGGTGCTGGCCGAGTGCCCTCCCCTCACGCAGGCCGAGCGCACCGCGCTGTGGCGGCACGAACTGCGCACCCGCGCCGCGTCCTTGTCGGGGGTCGACGAGGCCACGGCCGCCGGTGCCCGGTACCGGGCCGGGCCGGCCCGCATCCGTGCCATGGCCACGGCCGCCTGCCGACAGGCGGCCGCGCAGGGCGTGGACGTGGACGCGGACGTCGTCCGCGACGTGGCCCGCTGCTGGCACGGCAGCGCACTGGAGCGCCTCGCCCGGCCCGTACGTCCCTCCGTCACCTGGGACGACCTGGTGCTGCCCGAGCGGACGCACGAGCAACTGCGTGACATCGTCCGGCGCGTGCGCCACCGCGACCGGGTCCTCGGCGAGTGGCGGATGCGGCCGGGCGGGGGGCGCGGGCACGGCGTGAGCGCGCTGTTCAGCGGCGGATCCGGGACCGGCAAGACCCTGGCGGCCGAGGTGGTGGCCGCGGGCCTCGGTCTCGACCTGTACGTCGTCGACCTGGCCACCGTCGTCGACAAGTACATCGGGGAGACCGAGAAGCACCTGGAGCAGATCTTCGCCGCGGCCGACGCGGACGAGGCGGTCCTCCTCTTCGACGAGGCCGACGCCGTCTTCGGCAGGCGCACCGCCACCCAGGACGCCCACGACCGCTACGCCAACACCGGGACCTCCTACCTGCTGCAACGTCTGGAGTCCTTCGCCGGTCTGGCCCTGCTGACCACCAACATGCACGCCAACATCGACCCGGCGTTCCTGCGCCGTCTCGACCTCGTCGTCCACTTCCCCGCCCCGGACGAGACCCGGCGCCAGGCGCTGTGGGACCGCTGCCTGGGACCCGCCGTGCCCCGGGCCGAGGACATCGACCGGGCCGGACTGGCCTCCCTCGCCTCGGCCTTCGACCTGACCGGCGGCGCCATCCGCTGCTGCGCCGTCACCGCCGCCTACCGCGCCGCCGACGACGGCCGCCCGCTGGCCATGGCGGATCTGCTGGCGGCCGTCCGCGAGGAGTACGCCAAACTCGGCCGCTACGTGGACGAGTCCGCCTTCCCTCCGGAGGTACGGCCATGAGCCCCGGCCCACTGCCCGCGCCGACCACCACCACCGGCCCGGAACCGGCCGCTCCGGCGCCCGCACCGCCCGTCCCCGAGCCGGCAGCGGACACGGCCACGACGGCCACGACACTCACCGAGCGGCTGCGCAGCCTGCAGCAGGAGGCCGGCAACGCCGCGACCGCACGGGCCCTCGCCGGACCGGCCCGACAGGGCGCCGCCGCGCCGCCGTTCGGCCACCGCCGCCTCCTGGCCTCGCCGGGCTGGCACCAGGCGGCCGAGCTGTACGAGCAGCGGCTCGGTGCAGCTCTGGCCACTGCGCCCGAGGTCCGCCGTGCCGCCCGGACCGCCGTGCTGCGACTGTACGAGGTCCTCAGCCGGGGGTTCAGTCCGGAGGCGGCCGCGGGCGCGTTCGTCCAGGACGACCCGCACAGTGCCGGCCAGGTGGGCACCGCAGGCGACCCCGAGGCGCGGCTCCTGCAGTGGACCGCACCGGACTCGTCCGCCGGCGTCCGCGAACTGGTCACCGCCTTCTACAACGCCGCGTACTACAAGTACGGCCCCCAGCCCCGGCCGCACCCCGACGAGCGCGCGGTGTCGCTCAAGACCCTCCTGCACCGCATCGTCCTCGGCGGGGACCTGCACCTGGCCCGCGAACTCGGCCTGGACACCGAGGGATTGACCGCCCAGCACGCGTATCTGACCGGACACGCCCGTGCCGTCCTCGCCCGCCTCCCCCACGACGTGCGGCGGCTGTTCGACGAGGACGTCTTCGCCCTGGGGAACCTGACGATCCAGCAGGGCGCGGGCACCGCTCTCTCGATGGGGCGCAGCCAGCGCGGCCGTTCGGAGCGCCCGGACCAGGACACCGCACCCGGCAAGCGGACCCTGCGCGACTACCGCGACCTGGGCGTGCCGTTGAGCGCGGCCGAGACCGCCCACGCCCGGCGCAGCACTGCTCCGCTGTCCGTCGAGGGCGTCACGGACGACCTCGCCCCGGCCCGGCACGAGGTCGCCGCCGAGGACGTGTGGAAGGCGATGACCGAACCGGGCGAGGAGGGGCCCGAGTTCCCCCTGCCGTGGGCCCCGGGGCAGGCCGTCTTCGCCATGAGCGCCAAGGACGACTGGTACCGCAAGCACCACGGGCGCGGCGCGCCCCTGGTGGCGGGCATCTCGGGCACGACCACGCGCATGCTCGGCGCGTTCCGCTGGCTGCGGGTCGTACCGGGCTCCGGCGGCTCGGAGCTGTCGGAGCGGGAGTTCTTCCTCGCCGTCGCCGCGTGGATGCTCACCGGCCGCGACCACTCGCTGTACGAGATCCTGCGCGGCGCCAAGGCCGCGGGCCTGCCCGGCCTGGCGGGCCTCACGGCCTCCTCGAAGGACGTGCCGCGGATGTACCGGGACTTCGACGCGTTCACCCGGGACGTCCTGCCGTCGGCCGCCCTGCCAGAGCTGCCGTACGCCGCGCTGTACGAGGAGAAGGCGCGCGCCGCGCCCGCGCACGGGGGCCTGGTGACCATGGACGACCGGACACTGACCACGGCGCGCCGCACCCGCCGGGCCCTGCTCGCGCGGCAGCCGCGCGCCGAACTGACCGACTGGCTGGCGGGGCAGGGGCTTTCGGGCTCGGAGGCGGACACCGAGCGCGCCCGGCTGGGGGCCGAGTTGCGGCTTCCTTACCTGCTCGCGCTGGCGGAGTACACCGGCGGCAACCACCAGCTCGTCAACCGCGTCCTGTCCATGCCGTCGGCCTTGGCGACGACGGGCGTGCACCGGCTCGTCGACGAGATGATCTCGCTGTTCACCGAGGGGCAGACGGTCGAAGTGCCGTACGCCACCTGGCGCGACGCGGAACTCCAGCGTCTGATCGACGCCTACCGGGCGCCGGGACTCGACGACGCGGAGCGCAGGGAGCGCCTGGAGCCCGTCCGCAAACGCATGCACGCTCTTGCGGACACCCTGCGGGCGGAGGCCAAGACCCATGCCGACATGCTCACGGAGGCTCTGGGCAAACTGCCGCCGGTTCGGGGCGTGGTGTACCGGGCGGGCTGGGAGCTGCTGTCCCGGAAGCGGATCACGTTCGACGAGTTCACCAGTACCAGCCGCGAACAGAAGGAGGCGGAGAAGTTCCTGCCGCTCCAGCATCCGCCCGCCGGGGGCCGCCGGGTGCTGTACTGCCTGGAACTGACCGGCCACAGCGGCCGGGACATCGCCTTCTTCTCCCGGGAGCCGGACGAGAAGGAGGTGTTGCTGCTGCCGAAGGCGGCCTTCACGGTCGACATGCGCAGTCGCGGCCTGGGCACGGAGGTCGGCGGCCGGCACCTGGAGTACGACTTCGTCTGGGCGACGGAGGCCGTGGGAGCCGCGGGCTGACCGCGGCTCCCACGGCCTCCGGCCTACCCGGCCGTCACCGGGCGCGTGCGGGGGCAGGTGAGGATTGCCGATCCCCGGTACTCGGACACGGGGTCCATGCCGCCGGCTTGATTGCTCGCCTTGGCCTCCACAGTGAAGACCACTTCGAGGGGACCCCCGTCGACGACGACTTCCGTCGTACCGTTGCCCGTCCTCGCGTACTTGGCGCGGTCCTCGGCCGGAACCTTCAGCTGGACCCGGACGGTTCCGGGCATCAGGAAGGCCGGCGTCGAGTAGGGGGCGGGAGGGATGACCATCGACTCGATGTCTTCCGGTACGCAGGCAGGCAGGCCTTCGATCCGGAATCCCGCCGTGCCCCGCGGGATGGGTATCGGGGGCGGCGGGACGAGCGTTGCCGGAGGCGTCAGGGCCGGCAGGAGGGTGATGGTGTCGCCCTGCCTCACGATGACCTTCTGCACGGGCGCCGCCTCAGCTGCTCTTGCCGGGCTGGCCGGCGATCTGGGTGATGGTGAAGTGGACGAACTCGGCCGGCCGCACCGGCGCAACACCGATGTCGCAGATCACCTGACCGGCGTCGATCGTCTCCGGCAGGTTGTTCGTCCGGTCGCAGATGACATAGAACGCCTCATCCGGCGTACGGCCCAGTAGCGCCCCCTGACGCCACTGATCCGTCAGGAAGCTCACCACCGAGTGGCGCAACGTCGCCCACAGACGATCGTCATTGGGCTCGAACACCGCCCACGTACTCGACTGACGAATCGAATCGGACAGGAACGAGACCAACCGCCGCACGTTGAGGTACCGCCAGTCCCTACTGCTCGACCGCGTCCGCGCACCCCACACCAACAAACCCCGCCCCGGGAAGACCCGGAGGCAGTTGACGCCCTTGTCGTTGAGTGCCCCGTTCTGGTCGTCGGTCAGGAGCGTGGGGATGCTGAGCACCCCGCGCAGGTTCTGGTTGGCCGGAGCCTTGAACACACCGCGTTCGCTGTCCGTACGGGCCCACACGCCCGCCAGATGCCCCGACGGAGGCACCGTGCGCCGCACCCCGTCCACCCCTGGGACCTCGACCCACGGGTAGTACAACGCCGTGAACGCCGCATCGTCCGAATCCGGCGAGGCGAGCGTGCCGACGAAATCCTCGAGTGGCTTGACGAGTTGGCCCGGAGGTGCGTCGACAAGCGCGAGCCGGTTGCGCAGTTGGGTGCAGTGCGCGAGCACCTTGTCGATGAGCATCTTGCCGGTCGGCAGCACCGGGGGCGGCGGGGTGGCCGCATCGGTCGCGGCCACGGTCATGTCCCAGAGGCTGGGCACCGCCACCATGGTGACTTCCGGCACCGTCTCCAGACCGCCCAGTCCCGTCCGGGCCTCGGGGTCTCCCCCGAGGGCCGTGTCGGTCACCACTGTGTCCGGGTTCAGGAAGCCGACGACGTAGCAGGACGTGCCGCCGTTGGCGAAGAACCCGTACACCGCCTCGGCGAGCGTGAAGCACCGCTGGAGCACCTGGATCTTCTTGAGGTCACCGGAGGCGAGGGTGTTGTCCTTCTGCTTCTTCAGCAGGGCGGCCAGTTCGTCGCCCAGCTCCTTGATGCTGTAGCGGTCGACGAACTCCTGCCACCCGTTGATCGGTTGGGGAATTATGCGCTGGTCGGCGGGGAACGGCGGGTTCGGCCGTTCCGGGGGCGCGACGTCGGACAGCTTGGTGTATCCGAGGAAGGCGGGCGTCGAGGTGCCCACCCCGACGATCATGCGGACGCCGCTGGACCTCTCGGTGACGTAGACGCCCGGGGGCTTCGGGTTCGTTGCCATCGCTGCTGCTCCTTCCGGCTACTCGGCTACTCGACGGAGATGTCCTCGTAGGTGACCGTCACCTGTTCCGTCGCGGTACCGGAGTTGGCCGCCCCGAGCTGCGGGCCCTCCCAGCGGGAGGCCCAGGCGTTGGTGAGGTGGATGCGGCGCACGGTCTGCTTCTGCGCGTCCTTCAAGGCGATGGTGATGTTCTGACGAGCGCCGTCCAGGTCGGCGTTGACCAGTGTGGCCTTGATCCAGTCGGTGAACGCGGTGCTCTTGTCCATGCCGCGGGTGATCGTGATCTCGCCGGTCTTCCGCGCGCCCGGCTGTTTGCGGACGATCAGCTCGCCGGTCGCGGACACCTGGCGGGTCTCGACCACGTCCTGTTCCAGGGTCAGTCCGGAGACGTCCTGGACGGTCTCGACCTGGAACTTGCCCAGTTCGATGGCGAAGGTGTTGCTGCTGAAGGTGTCACCGGTCAACACGTGCGTGGCCTCCCTGAATGCTCACCTGACTGCTCACCTGACTGCTCAGCTGCTCTGGCCGGGCTGGCCGGCGATCTGGGTGATGGTGAAGTGGACGAACTCGGCCGGCCGCACCGGCGCGACACCGATATCGCAGATCACCTGACCGGCATCGATCGTCTCCGACGTGTTGTTCGTCCGGTCACAGATGACATAGAACGCCTCATCCGGCGTACGCCCCAACAACGCACCCTGACGCCACTGATCCGTCAGAAAACTCACCACCGAGTGCCGCAACGTCGCCCACAGACGATCGTCATTGGGCTCGAACACCGCCCACGTACTCGACTGACGAATCGAATCGGACAGGAACGAGACCAGCCGACGCACGTTGAGGTACTTCCAGTCCCTACTGCTCGACCGCGTCCGCGCACCCCACACCAACAAACCCCGCCCCGGGAAGACCCGGAGGCAGTTGACGCCCTTGTCGTTCAGCTCGCCATGCCGCTGATCGGTGAGTCGGACGGGCAGCGCCAGGACGCCGCGCAGGTTCTGGTTGGCAGGAGCCTTGAACACACCGCGCTCGGTGTCCGTACGGGCCCACACCCCGGCCAGATGCCCGGACGGCGGCACCGTGCGCTGCACCCCGTCCACCCCCGGGACCTCGACCCACGGGTAGTACAACGCCGTGAACGCCGCATCGTCCGAATCCGGCGAGGCCAGCCGCGTCAGGAACTCCGGCACGTCGGCCGGTACGGTGCCGGGCGGAGGCTCGCAGAGGGTGAGCCGGTTGCGCATGTCGGCGCAGTGAGCGACCACCTTGCCGAGGATCGCCGCACCGATCTCGGCTGTCGTGCCCCGGCTCCACAGATCCGGCACCGCGACCATGGTCACGTCCGGGACACTCTTCAGCCCGGCAAGACCGGTGCGCTTGTCGGGATCGCCCTCGACCTCTTTCTCGAGGTCCTTGGCGGCGGGGTCGAGCCGGAGAACGTAGCAGGAACTTCCTCCGTTGGCGAAGAAGCCGTAGACGGCTTCGTGCAGGCTCACGCTACGAGCCTCGTCGAAGCACTGGACCAGAAAGACCAGTTCACTCTGACGATGCCGCAGGGAGGCTTCCTTCTCCCCCGCCGCGATCCACAACTGGTACTCGTCGGGGAAGGCCGGCTTCACCTTGGCCACCGCGGCTTCCGCCGCCTGCCGGTCATCTGCGCTGACGCTTTCACCGGTCCAGTCGGCCGTCTGCACTTCGACGAGCTTGGCGAATTCCGGTTCGGTGACGGGCGGATGCTCGCCGGTGGTGGACTTCTGCCGGAGGCCCTCCTCCCGTTCCCCGAGTTCCGCTTCCGCGCCCTCGATGGCCTCGATCAGTCTCTCCAGCTCACGCGCCAGCTCTTCCGGCCCCATCGGCGACCGGAAGTGGAACTTGTCCACGAACTCGGACCAACTACCCACCAGCGTAGGAGGCGTCGACGGCTCAAAGCCTCCGACGGTGTAGCCAAGGAACGCAGGTGTGGACGTACCCGCTCCAGTGATGGTCCGGACGCCGCTCGGGCGCTCCGTGACGAACACTCCGGGTGCCAAGGGACGAGCAGCCATGCCCAGTTTGCCCCTCTCTTCGGGAATGCGTATGTTCAGCGAACCAGCCTCCCGGACATCGCGCACGCAAAGAAGGGAAGCTACGTCAGTTGTCGTAGCAGCGCGGCCTCCCACCCGGTGTGAACAAGCCATCTGCCTACGGGTTCAGCGTCCGGTGCCGTGGGCGGCCCGGTAGTCGCTGGGGCTCAGGCCGTGGGCCGCCTTGAAGGCGCGGCTGAAGTGAGCGGGGTCCATGAACCCCCAACGGGCCGCCGTCGACGCCACGGTGCGGCCGGCCGCGTACGGGCCGGCCAGGTCGCGCCGGCAGCCCTCCAGCCGGCGCTGCCTGATCCAGGCCGTGATCGTCGTCCGTTCCTCGGAGAAGAGCTTCTGCAGGTAGCGCAGGGACACGTGGTGCGCCTTCGCGATCTGCTCCGGGGACAGATCCGGATCGGCCAAGTTCTGGTCGATGTAGGCGCGAACGCGCAGGAGCGTGGTGCGACGGACTGCTTGCCGGTCGTCGTCACTCGGCTGTGGCCGCCGCTCGGCGAACAGGGTGGCGAGCAGGTCACCGGTGGTCCGGGAGAGACTGTCCGCGCTGTCCGCATAGTCGCGGGAGTGTCCGGCCAGGCGGGTGAGGAACGGGGCGACCAGAGCCCCGACCCCTTCGGACGCGGAAAAGCGAGTCGCCGTCACCTCTCCGGTCCTGCTGCTGTCCAGGTGGGCGAGGCGGTGGGGAAGCATGAACTCCAGCATCGAGAAGTCCCCGCGGCACACGAGCGTGTAGGGCCGCGTGGAGTCGTAGCAGGCGATGTCCCCGGATCTCAGCACGGTCTCGCGGCCGTCCTGGCGGACCACCGCGCTGCCGCGCCGGACCAGTCCCACGAGCAGGTACTCGGCATCCGAGCGGGCGATCAGCCGCGGCGTCCGGTCGACGCGACTCGGATCGGCCGACACCGCGGCGAAGTGGACCGCGGCGAGCCGGCCGGCCGTGAGCTCTCCGCGGAACGGCTCGTCCTGGAGCGGCTCGACGTGGACAGGCACGAAGCTGTCGCACACGACGTCCTGCCAGAAGGCGCGCCGCTCCGCCGGTGCATGGTCCTGCGTCCGCAGGAGAAGGGTCGTGGCTCGCCCGTTCACTTCTGTCACATGGCTGGGCAACACGGCGGGCCGACGGCGGATTCCCGTGCGCGTATTCCCGTGCGCGTACCGACAAGTGGGCGTGCGCCCGAGGACAAGCCGGCCGCGCTCGCACCGGGCACGGTGGAACGCATCAACCACCCGGACAGGAGATCACGCATGCCTTTCGCACCGGTCAACGGTCAGCAGCTCTACTTCGAGGACACCGAGGGCGACGGGCCCGTGGTCGTCTTCAGCCATGGCAACCTCATGGACCACCGGATGTGGGCTCCCCAAGTCGAAGCGCTGCGCGGCGAGTTCCGTTGCGTGGTGTGGGACGAGCGCCTGCACGGCCGTACCGAGGACGACGGCGCCCCGTACACCTACTGGGACTCCGCCGACGACCTGCTGGGCCTGCTCGACCACCTCGGCATCGAGCGGGCCGCCCTGGTCGGCCACTCCCAGGGCGGGTTCCTGTCGCTTCGCGCTGCGCTGCGCGCGCCCGAACGGGTCGGGGCCCTGGCCCTGATCGACACCGCGGCGGTGGCCTGGCCGCGGGAGGCCCTGGCCCAGATGGGCGGTATCAGCGACGGCTTCCGCGTCGGCGGCCCGGATGCGGTGGCCCCTCTCCTTCTCGGCATGCTGCTCGGCAAGCCCGAGATCCACGGGGACTGGCTGCGCGCGTGGCACGAGCAGCCCCGGGAGCGGCAGGCCGATGCGGTGGCCGTGCTCATGGGCGTCGACGACATCACCGCCCGCCTCGGGGAGATCGCTCAGCCGACCCTGATCGTGCACGGCGAGGCCGACCGGCCGGTCCCGCTGCCGCTGGGGCAGATGCTCCACGACCGCCTGCCCGGGGCCGTGGACCTGGTGGTGGTGCCGGACGCGGGACACACCCCGAGCCTGACCCATCCCGACCGGGTCAACGGCCCGTTGGCCGCCTTCCTCCACCACCCGACTCCGCCGC
This sequence comes from Streptomyces sp. NPDC002536, assembly GCF_053594995.1. NCBI lineage: Bacteria > Bacillati > Actinomycetota > Actinomycetes > Kitasatosporales > Streptomycetaceae > Streptomyces > Streptomyces sp. NPDC002536. The sequence goes on along the minus strand of NZ_JBSFWU010000014.1, from coordinate 50,055 downwards.
TCACGGATCCCGCACTGCTGCCCGTTGCCTTCCAGGACGCGCTCAATGCCCACGATGCCGAGCGGGTGCTGGCGCTGTACGCGGACGACGCGACAATGCGCACCGTCACCGGCGAGGTGATCAGCGGCAGGACCGCGCTGCGGGAGGAGGTCGAGCAGACGATTGCCGCCGACCCCCGGATCGCCAACACCACCCGTCACATCCTGGTCGGCGACGGTACCGCTCTGGTGATCGTCGACTGGAGCCTTCAGGTGACGGCACCGGACGGCAACCGCGTCACCGCGTCGGGCACCACCGCGAACGTGGCCCGCCGCAGCGCCGACGGCACCTGGCGCTTCACCGTCCTCAATCCGGCCGGCACTGCTTGACCCACTGGTGCCGAGGTGGGGCGGCGAGGTGGTGAAGGAGGTCAGGCGGTCATCGAGGCGCCAGGCCCAGGCGTCCGTTCTCCAAGTCGTACAGGACATCGGCCTTGGTGAAGGCCGGCAGTCCGGCGAGGATCAGTGGGCGGGCCTGCCGGCCGTAGCTGACCAGCGGGGTGGAGAGGGCGTTCATCGGCTGCGTCCCGGCGGTCTCCCGGGCCGGCATGCGATACGTCCACTCCCAGCCGGCCGTGGTCACGGCGAGTGTGACCTGCCGGCCGAAGGTGTCGATCACGCCGCCCTTCAACACGGCACCCGGCACGGGCCCTTCGATGCGCGGAGCCTCCAGCACAAGGGTCGGCGTGCCGGTGTCGAAGACCACCGGGGCGCACCGGGTGTTCAGCACGCCGGTGACGGTCAGACAGCCCTGCAGCGGGGCGGGATCCCAAGCCGTGACGGTGGTCGGGGACCCGCCGGGTGACGGTGCGAGCGTGGCCGACCGTTTCAGGCTGACGGTCGTGAAGTGCTCCAGGGTCTTCCGGTCGGGATTGAGGACGAGTTCGGGGTGCTGCTCGTCGAAGTGGACGGTGAATGCACCGTTGTCGGTGAGGCCGGCCATGGGGTTGGCGCAGCATCCCCTGACGCCCTGGTCGCGTTCGGCCAGGCCGATGCCGAGGATGCCGTCGAAGACCCCGCCGAACTCCTCCGGCGTCCTCCCGTGCGCGGCCTCGCAGTCGGGAACCTGGTCGATGCAGCCGAGGGAGTCGACGAGCAGGACGGTCTGGTTGCGGGCGGTGGCATCGCCGAGGCGCAGGGTGGCCTGCGCCTCCCGCCCGCTGATCTGCAGTCCGCTGAGGTAGCTGCTGCTCCCGGTGGCGCCGGTGGGCGTGGCGTTGCCGTCGCCGACGGCCGAGGCGAGCACCTTCAGGCCGGTGGATCCGGTGTCCACCAGGAGGCTCAGCTGTTTACGCCCGATGGTGACGGTGGCCTGGAGCCGGGGTTCGGAGAGCTTGCCGCCGTTGCTCCCGGCCTGCAGGTAGCGCAGCGGCACGGTGACGCCACCGGGCACGGTGGACCGGCTCTGCCCAGGGCCGGCGCAGCCGCCGGGCAGTGCCGCGGCGAGCAGAGCGGCACAGACGGCGGCGGCCGTGCGCCACCGCCGGCGGCGGCGCGGACGGAGAGAGGGGGCGGAGGACGGGTACGGCGTCGGCTGCACGATCGGCTCCAGCGCTGCAGAGGGGAAGACTCCTGCACGAGCATCCGTGCCGCACCGGCGCGGGGCTCTGTGAGGAGGACCGTTCGGGTGCTGCGCACTCCCTCTCCCGGACCTTCCCGCGATGTCGTCCCCCGGTTTCGGACCTAGGTTCGGTCGTGGTGGGAGCGCATGCTCCCGGAGAGGACTGCAGAGTCGATGACGTGGTTCGTCGCCCGTCGCTGGATCCTCACCGTGAGCATGTGCCTGACGGTCGCTGCGGGACCGGCCGGGACGGTCTCCGCCGAGGTGCGTGCCGCGCCCTGCCCGACTGCGGCGGCCTCGTCCTCCCTCCCCGGGCCGCGCTCGGCGCGGGTGCTGCCGCCCTTCACGGTGGAGTCCTGGAACATGCAGGGCTCGACGGCCGGCGGGCAGTGCATCTGGACCATGGACGTGGCCCCGCTGGCGCAGAACTCCGATGTCGTCGCGCTGCAGGAAGCCGGTCAGCCGCCGACGGCGGGAACGACCCTTGAGAACTCGTGGACCCAGTACGGCTACACGGTCCGCGAGTACCGCTGGCACGTCGGCAGCAGGACCCGGGGGCAGGACTACTTCCTGTACTGGATGGAGACGGACCCCAACGGCGGCCGCGTCAACCTGGCCCTGGTCGTACCCGAAGCCCGCAGGGCCCGTGAAGTGCTCGTCGCCTACGATCCCGCCCGGCCCTCGGTACGGCCTGCGCTCGGCATCCTGCCGTCGGGCATCGATGCGTGGGTGTTCACCGTGCACGCCTCCGCCCAGCCGCAGGCCGGAGGCGGCGGACGCGGCGGCTGGGACGGTCCCCGCATCGTGCAGGAGGTCGAGTGCGCCGCCGCCGGCGCGCAGCAGGGACCGTACCCGTGGGTCGCGGCAGGCGACTGGAACCGGATCCCCAACGGCTGGGCGGCTGCCGGTGCCCAGACCCGTGAGGTCGCCCCGACACAGGCGACCCGGCCCCAGAGCGGCACCGTCATCGACTATGCGGTCGTCGCCGCCGCCCTCCTCGGCACGCTGCTGCTCCGTGCGGTCTTCACCGACCCGCGGCGCAGCGCAGGCCAGTCGGACCACCTCCCGGTCCGGTTCCAGTTCGGCTGATCCCAAGGAAGGAGTGCCCGTGCGCGCATCACGTTCCGTCGTCCCGGCCTGCGGCCTGTCCCTGGCTCTGCTGCTGCCCGGCAGTGCCGCCGCCGCGGACGACTGCGGCACGCAGGTCTGGCGGATGACCATCACCGAGGTCGACATCCGGAACGGTGGCGACTCCGATGGCGGTGACCTCTACGGCAACCTCGCCTTCGACGGGCAGACCCTGTGGAGCCGGTCCCGTTCCGACGCCGTCTTCGTCTACAACGGTCCGCTCGACATCGGGGCGGACAACCAGTGGAAGCTGTGGGACGAGAAGCTGGTGCCCGTCACCGGCACGACCCGCACGGTCTTCACCGTCGACGCCGGCTTGTGGGACGCCGACTACTTCACGGGCGACGACGAGGTGGCCGTCGGCACGAGCACCGTCGACCCGCTCCAGGTGGGCGAGGGCCCCCACCAGCTCGACTACTGCCACGGCAGCGGCTGTTCGGAGGGCCACACCGTCATCGGCTACACCTTGGAGAAGGTCGGCGAATGCACCGCCGAACAGTGCGCCGCCGGCAGGACCGCCGGCCGCACGCGATGAGGGTCAGGCGGCGCCGGCTGCGCCGGCCCTGCCGATCAGCTCGTGCAGCGCGTCGGGGTCGGGCGCGACGATCTCGCCGATCTTGACGCCGTTGCAGAAGGCCATGAAGACGGGCACGGGCCCGACCCCGGCCTTCTGCGCGATCGCGAACGCCTCGTCGAGGTCCACGGAGTAGAAACCGACGCGGCCGGCGAACTCGGGGAGCTCGGAGAACCTCGCGAAGACCGGGTCGATCGCCCGGCAGAGGGCGGCCCACGTCGCGCAGAAGTCCACCACCACGCCCTTGTCCTGCGCGATGGCGTTCTCGAACTCGTCCAAGCACGTCAACGGGGTGACCGCCATGTTCTCCGACTCCTCGACTCGTCGACTCGCCGGCCCATCGGGGGCGACCGGTGCCCGCGATGAGCCGCGGCTCACGAAAACCACCGTTCCACACCCCTTGCGGCCGCGCACGCCGACGAGTCGGCAGTACCGCACGGGCGACGCGCCCGGCCGACGGTTCTACCGGACCGCTTCCGTCCAGGTGACCGGCAGCTCGTGGACGCCGTAGATGTTCATGTCGGTCCTGAGTTTCACCTCGCCCGCGGGGACGGCGAGTTCGAGGGTCGGGAAGCGGCGCAGCAGTCCGTCGAAACCGGCGCGCATCTCGACGCGGGCCAGTTGCTGGCCGAGGCACTGGTGGACACCGTGGCCGAAGGACAGGTGACCGCGGGCCTGGCGGCGGACGTCCAGGGTGTCGGGGTCGGCGAAGCGCAGGGGGTCGCGGTTGGCGGCCAGCAGCGAGACGACGACGGTCGATCCCTTGCCGATGGTTTCGCCGCCGAGTTCGATGTCCTCCGTGGCGTAGCGGTAGAAGATGTCGCCGACGGACAGATAGCGCATGAGTTCCTCGACCGCATCGGGCATCAGCTCCGGTTCGGCGCGCAGTGCGGCCAGCTGCTCGGGGTGCTCCAGGAGCGCGAAGGTGCCCAGCGCCAGCATGTTGGCAGTGGTCTCGTGGCCCGCGAGCAGCAGCAGGAAGGCGATGCCGATCAGCTCCTCGATGCTGAGGTCGTCATCGCGGGCCAGGTCGGACAGGATGTCCTCGCCGGGCTCGGCCCGTTTGCGCGTGACGAGTTCGGCGAGGTACGTGGTCAGTGCGTCCCACGCGGCCATCTTCTCGTCGAGCGACTGTTCCTTGACCAGGAACTTGGCGGAGTTGACCTGGAAGGTCTCCCGGTCCTCGTAGGGAACGCCGAGCAGTTCGCAGATCACCAGCGAGGGCACCGGCAGCGCGAACTCCTTGACCAGGTCGACCGGCGGGGTGAGGCGCGCCATCCCGTCCAGCTGCCGCTCGGCGATCTCGCTGATGTGCTCCTCGAGCTGCTTCATGCGTTTGACGGTGAAGGCACCGATGAGCTTGCGCCGCAGCCGGGTGTGGTCCGGCGGGTCCATGGCGACGAACATGCCCGGTATCTGCGGGGACGGTTCGGTGGCGGCGGGCATGCCGGGGGTCTCGTACGGTATGTGGAGAACACCGATGTCCTGGCGGGAGCTGAACCGGGTGTCGGCCAGCAGCCGGCGGACCGCTTCGTAGCCGGTGACGAGCCAGCCCTGGTGACCGTCGGGAAAGACCATGGGGCTGACCGGGCGGGCCTCGCGCAGCCGGGTGATCTGACGGGGCGGGTCGAAGGGGCCTGCATCGCGGTCCATGGGGAGGCCGTGCGGGACGGGAAGCGTTTCACTCATCGGATTCTCTTTCGTGGGGTGCCGGGAGGGCGTGACGCCCTCCTGATTGAAGGCTGAAGTGAGCGGGGGTACAGGTGAGTTGACGCGGCCGGCGCTCAGGCCTTGGCGCGGCGGATGTCGATGGTGCCGTAGCGGGAGCGGGCCCGGACCTTGACGGTGTCCCCGGCGCCCTCCGGGGCCCCGGAGGCGGCAAGCGTGTTGCGCACCTGCCCGTTGTCGGCGCTCGCGTCGAGCCAGGCGGTGGCGCCGTCGCGGATGCCGACCTCGATGGCGCCGTAGGAGGTCTCCAACTGGACGGTGCCGCGGGCGACATCGGCGACGCGCAGGGCGCCGTGGGCGGTGGTGGCGGTGACGGAGCCCTCGGCGTGCGCGATGTCGATGTCACCGTGGGCGCCGGTCACCCGCAGTTCGCCGGTGGCGGTGCCGACGGTGGTGGTGCCGTGGGAGTTCTTCAGGACGGCGGGCCCGTCGGCGGTGCCGACGCGCAGGCTGCCGGTGCTGGTGGTGATCTCGGCCGTGCCCTCGATCCGGTCGACGGTGATCGAGCCGTGGGAGGCGGTCAGCTGCAGGGGCCCTGTCTCGTCCAGACGGACGTCACCGGAGGAGGTCTTGATACGGACCTCACCAAGCCGGCCCTCGCCGAGCACCTGGGCCCAGGCGCCGGTCATGTCGATGCGCGAGCCGGCGGGCAGTTCGACCGTCACGTCGACGGTGCCGGGGCGGCGGAGTGTGGTGCGCAGCTTGGGGGTCTTCACGGTCAGGGTGCCGTTTGCGCAGGTGACCTCGGTCTGCTCGGCCGACCGCACGTCCCGGTCCTGCTGGGGGTCGCGGGGCCGCACCTCGACGACCGTGTCGGGGCGGTCGCCCGCGGTGAACCGGATGGAGCCGGCCTCCACGTGGGCGGTGACGGAGATCGGGGCGGGGGTGTCGAAAGAAGTCATGATCGCGGCATCCTTCTGGCTCGTGCGGGCGTCCCCGTCGGTGGGAACATGAAGATAGTGGCACCACTATGGCGCCACACGCAAGCCCTGATGGCACCTCACATGACATAGGCTTGAGGACGGCCATCTTGAGCCGGTGAAAGGCGAGATGAAAGGCGAAGGGTATGACCTGAGTCATTGCGGCGCCGTGCCTGCTCTTGCGCTTCCGGGAGCGCGGAGCAGCACAGGTGACGTCGGATGGCGCCAAACCGCACCACCTGACGCCATCCGACGCCACGCGGTGCCATGTGATGCCACGTGTCTCGTCGGGAGGTGTTACGCGCTGCACCAGGTCCGCCCGGGAGGCACCCTGGAACCGGAGGGGTACCCGAAACCGGGCCCGTACGGCCCGAGCCGAGAAAGCGGGGCGCCACCATGCCTTCGTTCCACGATCCCGATCCCGAGCGCACACCCGGCCTGGAGCCCGGCGGCGGTGTGCCGCCCGGTGAGACCCCACCCGGCGAGGACAGCACCGGCGGCACCGGCCCGCGCGACGAACAGTCGCGCGGCTGGGGCAAGGGGCCGGTCATTGTCATCGGCGTCCTGGTGCTGTTCTTCGCCGTCACCGTCATCATCTGGGCGGCAATCGTGTGAGAAGGGCCGGAGGGGCCCTCGTACGCCGGGGCCCGTTGCCCGCCGTCCGCACACGGCACCGTGACGGCACCGTGGTGGCGTCGGCACAACACGACCACGGCCCACGCCTGTTCGCAGGCGCGGGCCATGGTCGTGTCGTATTCGGGGAGCCCTGCACCGAGCACGTCGCGGCGTGCTGCCCGGCCCAACGCCGAATCCGGCGGTACCTACTGGGACCGGGACCAGGACAAGAAGATCCTCATCCGCAATCCGGGACGGCGGGGCACCGGCGGGAACTGGATCCCGAGCCGGTTCATCCATGAACTCGGCCTTCCGGAATGAGAAAGGGACCCAACGTCCACCGAGTCCCTCCGTGCAGTGTTGTGGAAGGTCAGGACCTGTCCGGTCTCAGCCTGTCAAGGTGGCCAGTGTGGCCCCGAGTTCCGCCGACCCGGGCCGGTTGTGAGGGAGCCTGGCGAGGACGCGGGCCATGCCGCAGGTGTCGGTGACGGCGGAGACGATCAGGCCGCCGGCGACACCGGCGGACAACAGGCGCAGCACGGGCAGGCGTCGTGCGGCGAGCAGTCCGGCCAGTACGAGGGACCCGGCGGCGAAGCGGACCTGGCGCTCCATCGTCCAGACGGCGCCCGTGACTTCGGGGTGGTCGAGGCCGTGTCCCTGCTGGGACCAGGCGGTGGTGCCGCCGGTGAGGGTGGCGGCGGTGATGCCGTGCGCGGACAACTGCTCGCAGGCCTGCGCGGAGCGGTTGCCGGAGGCGCATACGAGGAGCAGGTCACCCCGGCCGGCGGCGCTGTTCAGGGCGGGCAGGGCCTGGTCGAGGCAGTCGAGGGGGACGTTGTGGGCGCCGGGCAGGTGGCCGGAGGCGTACTCGCCGGGGGTGCGTACGTCGACGACGGTCAGCTCGTGCAGCCGGTCGCGGGCCTGTTCCGGGGTGAGGGGGGTGGTCATCAGGTGCGTTTCCTTGCCTGTCTCGGGAAGGCCCCCTCCGGGTAGGATACCCGGAGGGGTATGGAAGATCGGAGTGGGTCGTGGAAATGGCGATGGCAGCCGAAGAGCTGAAGACGGTGGTCAACCGGCTGCGTCGGGCGCAGGGGCAGATCGCCGGGATCATCAGGATGATCGAGGAGGGCCGGGACTGCGAGGACGTCGTCACGCAACTCGCGGCGGCTTCCCGCGCGTTGGACAAGGCGGGTTTCGCGATCATCGCCACCGGTCTGCAGCGGTGCCTGGCCGACCCGGGGTCGGCCACCGACGAGGACCGGGAGCAGATGCGGGCCCGGCTGGAGAAGCTCTTCCTCTCCCTGGCCTGACCCGGTGCCCCCGGCCGGTCGGGCGGCCGGTCACGTCACGTCACGTCAGGGCGTCGACGAGCATGAACGCGGCCACGGCCAACAGCATGATCGCGAAGGCGCGCCGGAGCAGGGTGCCGGAGACCTTGTCGGCCAGCCGCTTGCCGTCCCAGGCGCCCAGGACCGCCGCCGCGGTGAACGGCGCGATCACCGCCCAGTCGAGGCCCGTCGTGGTGGCGCCGCGCGTGGCCAGGGCGGCCAGCGAGTTGGCCGTGATGATCAGCAGGCTGGTGCCGACGGCCGCCTGCATCTCGAACGCCAGGACCGTGACCAGGGCCGGGACGGCGAGGAAGCCGCCGCCGACGCCGAGCAGTCCGGTCAGTGCGCCCAGTCCCGCACCGGCGCCCGCCGCCCTGCCCGGCCGGGCGGGGCGCGGCTCCGCCGAGGCCGGTGCACGCTGGGGCCGGAGCATTCCGACGGCCGCGAGAGCGGCTATCCCGGCGAAGGCGGCGGTCAGTGCCGGTTGCGGCAGGCGGGCCGCGGCGGCTCCGGCGGCCGCGGCCGGCAGAAGTCCGGCCGCGGCGAACAGCAGACCCGCCTTCCACCGCACACGGCCCGCCCGGGCGTGGGCGTACAGGGCTGTCGCGGAGGTGGCGGTGACGATCAGGAGACTGGCCGTGGTGGCGGCCGCGGGGGTGAAGCCCAGCAGGTAGATCAGCGCCGGCACGGCCAGTACGCTGCCGCCTCCGCCGAGCGCCCCGAGGGCCAGCCCGACGACGGCCCCGCAGACGAGCGCCAGGATCAGCGCACTCACGCTATGCCCCCGGTCAGGGGCCGGGAGACGACGAGACCGGCGTCGGTGGCGGCGTCGAAACCGTCGTCGACGGCGACCACCTCGCGGCCGGTGGCGTCCAGCAGGGACGCGGCGATCGCCGCGCGCATGCCGCCGGCGCAGTGGACCCACACCACCCCGGGCGGCACCTCGCCGAGCCGGCCGCGCAGCTGGTGGAGGGGGATGTGCACGGATCCCTCGACGAAGCCGTTCGCGCGCTCGGAGTCGCGCCGCACGTCCAGCACCACGACGTTCTCGCCGCGTCCCCGCGCCTCGGCGAGGCCAGCGAAACGGGCCCGTGGGAAGGCGGCGAGCTGCTCGCCCGGCCGCACCCAGGCGGCGGGGTCGCCGGTGGCCGCGGCGGCCGGGCGGTCGATGCCCACCCGCACCAGCTCCCGCTGTGCGGCGGCGACCTGCTCGGGCGTCTCCGCCAGCAGGGTGACCGGCTTGCCCCACGGAATCAACCACGCCAGGTAGAGGGCCAGTTGCCCCTCGCCCTCGAAGTTGAACGAGCCGGCGACGTGCCCCTCGGCGAACGCGATGCGGTTGCGCAGGTCCACCACCCACTCCCCCGCCGCCAGCCGCCCGGCGATCTCCTCCGCGTCGGCCTGCCGCACCGGGGTCAGGTCGACGGGGGCGGGGCCGGCGGCGTTGGCCGGAGCCATGTGCGCGTAGTACGCGGGCACGTCGTCCAGGCCGGCGAGCAGCTCCGCGACGAAGGTGTCCACGTCCTTCGTGAGCGCGGCATTGTTCCTGCGCTCCGCGCCGATCGTGGTCGCATCCCCCTCGGCCTGGGACGAGGAGCAGAAGCTGCCGAAGCCGTGGGTGGGCAGCACCTGCACTTCGTCGTCCAGCTCACCGGCCAGGCGGTGGGCGGAGGCGTGCTGGGCACGGGCCAGTTGCTCGGTCAGCCCGGGCTCGACGAGGTCCGGCCGGCCCACGCTGCCGATCAGCAGTGAACCGCCGGTGAACGCGGCCACGGCCCGGCCGTTCTCCTCCAGGACGTAGGACGTGTGGTGGGGCGTGTGCCCCGGAGTGGCCAGTGCGCGCAGCACCAGGCCCTCGTCCACCGCCACCGCGTCGCCGTCGGCCACCGGCGTACGGGCGAAGGGGACCGCGGCGCCGGCCGGCACCAGGTACTCCGCGCCGGCGACCTGTGCCAGCTGAAGGCCGCCGGTGACGTAGTCGTTGTGCACGTGCGTCTCCACCACATGCGTGATCCGCACCCCACGGCGGGCGGCCGCGGCAAGGACTTGATCGATGTCCCGCGGCGGATCCACGGCCACTGCCGAACCCGGCCCGCCGGCGAGGTAGCTGCGATTGCCCAGGCCCTTGAGTTCCAGGGTGCTGATGAAGAACACGATCACGACTCCGTCCGTGTGATGTACCCCGGGGGGTATCTGTCGGCCACCTTAACAGGGATACCCAGGGGGGTATTCCAGGGGAGGATTCAGGGATCCGGGGTGTATGCCGGGGTATATGAGGGACCAGCTTCTGCCGTGCGATCCGGGAGTCCTCATGCCCTACGCCCGCAGCGTCCGCCTGGATGCCGACTTCGACACCGCCGTCACCGCCGTGCGCCGGGCCCTGGCCGAGCACGGATTCGGTGTCCTCACCGAGATCGACGTGAAGGCCACCCTCAAGGCCAAGCTCGGCCACGACATGGAGGACTACCTGATCCTCGGCGCCTGCAACCCGGCGCTCGCCCGCCGGGCCCTGGAGGCGGACCGCAGCATCGGCCTGCTCCTGCCCTGCAACGTCGTCGTACGCCGCGACGGCGACCGGACCGTCGTCCAGGCCCTCGACCCGGACACCATGGTCACCCTCACCGGCCTGCCCGCCCTCCGGCCGGTTGCCGCCGACGCCACCGCACGCCTGGACGCTGCACTCGCCTCCCTCACCTGATCCGCCCGCGACGCGGCGGCCCCGACTGCGAAGGTGGTCGGCTGCACGGCCACGGTCAAGGGCGAGTTGACGCCGACCTGCCATTCCACGCCACGGTGCCGCCCCCCGGCAGCTTCTGTCAGGAGGCCGTCGCGGAGGGCGAGCCGGTGCCGAGCATCTTGCGCATCTGGGCGATTTCGGCGGTCTGCCCGGTGACGATGTTGCCGGCCATCTCCTTGGCCGGTCCGTAAGCACCTTGCTGCTTCTCGGTGTTGGCCATCTCGACCGCGCCCTCGTGATGCTTGATCATCATGGTCAGGAACATGGTGTCGAAGGCACTGCCGGAGGCGCCCTTGAGCTGGTCCATGTCGCGGTTGCTCATCATGCCGGGCATCGCGGACGCGTTTCCGTGGCCCGTTCCGCCCATGCCGCTCGCACCTTGAGGGACTTGCTCGCCCCAGGACTTCAGCCAGGTGGTCATGGTGTCGATCTCCAGCGCCTGCTCCTTCTTGATCTTGTCGGCGAGAGCTTTGACCTCGGCGGAGGAGGCGTGTTCCGCGGCCATGTCGGCCATGTCGACGGCCTGGCGGTGGTGAGGGATCATCCCTTGGACAAAGGCGACATCGGCCCGGTTGTGCTGCCCGGCCGATGCGGAGGCGCCGGAGCCGGTCTGCGCGGTCGATCCGGCCGGGGAGCCGCCGCTTTTGCCGGCGTTGCCGCCACAGGCGGCCAGGGCGACTGCCGCGACCGAAACCGCGGCGGCCACGGCTGCCCGACGTGGCAGAGGACGGAAGCTGTTCATGGTGCACGCTCCTGGAGGCGGCGAGAGGGGGTGGCCTCACCTGTACGCGCCGGAACGGCAGCCGAGAAGGATGCCGCGCCGTGGAAGCGTTTCTTCACACCGCTCATGCCGACTCATGCCGACCGTTGCCTGAGCGGCCCGGCGTTGCTGGGCGTAGAAGCAGCCGCATGCTCGAGCGCCATACGCCGACCCCTCTGTACAACTCGTTTCACAGGCAAGAGGGCCCCGGCCCAGTGAGACGACGCGGCTCACGCGTTGTCAGACCCCGTCCCTACCATGACAGGCATGAGGGGATCGCAAGACAGTTCGGCCGCAGACATGGTGCGCACCATCCTCGCCTCGTCGCAGGCAGAGGACGCAGGAGAAGCGCGGAGCACGCGAGGCGGCGTGCTCGGGGTGCTCGAGGAGGTCCGCCCGGCGCGCACGGTCGCGGCGCGCATCGCCGCAGCGGGCGGAGTCGACGAGCAGGCGGCGCGCCGGCTGCGTCAGCTGGTGGAGCAGCATCTCGGCGGCCGCGCCGAGCGGTGGCTGGGCGTGCACGACGCGCTCGCCGGCCACCGGGGCACCCTGCCCGCGCTGCTCGCCGACGTGCCGCCGCCGGCGCCGCCCGTCGCGCCGGGCGAGGTCCGCTCGCCCGCGCCCCGCAGCGTGTACGACACGCTCGCCCTCCTGCTGGAGCAGGCCCGGCCCGAGTACGCGGCCGTCGCCCTGACCGCTCTGCCCGACCGCACGGTGGAGGGGCTGCTCGCGGGCGGGGCGCTGCCCGGGCCCGTCCTGGTCGGCGCCGTCACGGAGCACGGCGACTCCCGCACCCGCACCGCTCTGGCCCGCCACCCCCGGCTCGACGCACGGGTGCTGGCCCGGCTGCTCGCGGTCGGGGACGCCCGGGTAGGGGCTGCCGTCTACCGCAACCCGCGCGCCACGCAGTCCCTGCGCCGTGCGCTGGCGCACCGGCTCGACGCGGTTCCGATGGACGAGGGACTGCGTGCCGAACTGACGGACCCGAGCGGCACCTTGTCGCGCACCTGGCTCGCGCCGCTGCTCGGCTCGGGTGATCCCCGGCTCGTGGCCGGGGCGTTGAGGGTGGAAGTACGGGGCGTGGCGCAGCAGTACGCGCTGGTCCGGGTCTGGCAGCGCACGGGGCCCGAGGCGGTGCGCGGTCTGCTCGGCGACCCGGCCGTCGCCCGGCACCTGAGCCGGTCCGTCGTCGCCGCCGTCACCGACGCCCTGACCGATGCCCTGGCCGAGGAGGACGCGGCGGACGGCTCCGGCGACGCGCTGCGCCGGCTGTGCGAGCAGTGCGAGCCCTACGAGGACCCCATGCGGCTGCCGAGCCTGCTGGCTGTCACCCGGGGCACCAGCAGTCTGCGCGACCTGCTGTCCGAACCGTACGTCCACGATCTGCAGGCCCTGTCCGAGGCGCACGCGAAGAGCCCGTTCATGCCCGCGGCATGCGCGGAACTGGCCAGGCACGAGGAGGCGAGCGACGCCCAGCGCCTGGCGTTCAGGCTGAGCGTCCTCAACGAGCCCTGGCGCGTGGGCGATCGGCGGGTCGGGAACATCACGCCGCCCGGACGGCGCCTGGCCGAGGAGCCGCTCGACGAGCAGGCCGCCTGGTGGGCTGAGGGCATGGTCCGGGCCGGGCTGATCGATCCGGTCGAGCTGATCCGCACCGCTCGGCCGGCCGCCCGTGCACTGGACGCGCTCACCGAACTCGCCGAGCGGGACCTGCTCACCGGCACCGCCGTCGCGGAGCTGCGGTCGCTGGCCGACGGCCGCCTCGGCGACCGCCCCGAGGCCTGGGCCGCACTCGACCGTCTGTTGCCGGCCCACCGCGGGAACCTGCGGGAGCTGATCCACGAAGCCGGCACGGCCGCGGTGCCCGAGACGCCCGACGGCCCGGAGGCCGCCGCGCTCGCCGGAGCGGAGCTCCAGCAGCGGCCCGAGCCTCCCGTTGCCCCGCGCAACCCCGACGAGCGGGCCGCCCTCGCCGCCCTCGACCTCCTCCGTTCCTTCGCCCCCGCCGACGCTCCGCTGCCCGCCGACCCCGGCGTCCTGGCATTCCTCGCCCGGCACCGCCGGCACGAGGCCCCCGGCCTCGCCACCCCGCAGTGGCTCATCAGGGCGTGTGCGTCCCACGGCCTCGAACCGCCGGACGCAGGCTCCTGGCACACCGCGCCGCCTCTCGCGGAGGTGCGGGCGGAGCCCCCGCAGTCCTGGGGTTCCAGTGCCACGCTCACCGAACTCGCCTACACCCAGGGCATCCTGCCCGCCGACGAACTGCTCGCCTTCCTCCCGGCGTGCCGCATGCTGCGCCTTCCGCACGACTGGCGTGGGCTCGCGTTCGCGCACGCGTGGCGGGGCGCGCTCGCCCGCCTGCTGCGCGCCGAGCTCGGCACCGACCCCGACGCCTGGCTCGGGCTGGCCGCGACGGCGGGGGCGGCAGCCGGCAGGACCGTCGCCGACCGTGGCCAGGGCGGGCCCGGCTGGCTGGAGTTGCTGTCCCTGGCCCGATCCGCGGCGACGCCCGAGGAGGTGCATGCCGCCGGGTACCGGCCGCTGGAGGAACCGGCGTCGGGCCCGTTCAAGCCCCGCCCGCGCACCCCCGACGAGGCAATCGGGCTGCTGGAGCGCGGCAACCACCTGTGGGCCTGGCCGATGGGCACCCTGCTGTGCCTGGCCGACGCCGAGGTCGTCGACGCGGTCCTGCCCCGGCTCGGCCCGGACGGTTCCTGGCTGCTCGCCGCGTACCTGCTGCGCCACGACCACACCCCGCGCGTGGTCTTCGAGCGGCTGCTACAGGGCCGGGATCCGCACGCGCTGCGGATCCTCGCCGCCCAGTCCCGGTGGCTCGAGACCGGTCTGGCGGAGCAGTTGGCCGACCTCGGCGATCCCGGCACCGACCTGGCCCTGCTGCAGCATGCCGGCAATCCGCACCTCGCCCGCCGGATCGTGGCCCGGTCCCGGCGCTCCGGGACGGAGGCCGGCCCGGTCGCGGCGCGGGTGCTGGACGGGTTGCGGGCCGATCCGTCCGCGGGGCCGATCGGGGGCCTGCACTGGCTGGGCTCGGCCGAGCCGGACCTGATCGAGGAGATCCTCGTCCGGCGGGGCGCCGGACTGAGCCTCGTCGAGCAGGTCCTCGGCTGTCTGCGCCTGTTCGAGCACGGCGGAGCGGGGCGGCTGACCGCACTCGTCGGGCGCGGCCTGCTGGGCCAGGCCGCCACCAAACTGTGCGTCAAGGCGCTGGCCGCCGGCGATCCGGCCGCCGTGCTCCGCGCCCGTCTCGACCGTGAACTGGACCCGGCCAAGCTGGTCAAGAAGCTGCGCCGGGCCCAGGGCCACTGGCAGGCGACGAGCACGGTGGCGGCGGTCCCGGTCGGCGTCGACTGGCGGGCGCTGGAAGCCGCGCACGAGGAAGAACCGCTGCCGTACTGGGCCCAGTTGGTCAATCTGCCGGACGCCCCGACCGACCTCCGTCTGCGGTACGCGGCCCTGGTACGGGAGCCGGGGCCCAACGGCCTGGCCGAGGGTGCGGAGCTCACCCGGGCGCGGGCCCGGCACGGCCTGGCGGGCCTGTACCACTGCGCGCCCGTCACACAGCTCGACGGCCTGCTCGGCTCGGGCATCCTGACGGGACCCGACCTGGTCCACCTGGCCGCCCCGGCCGCGCGCATACTCGCCTACCTCGGCAGTGCCGCGCGCCGCACGGACGCTCCGGCGGAGGCGAGCGCCGCGCTGGCGGAACTCACCGATCTCGTCCGTTCCCGGCTCGGTACGGACGCGGAGGCCTGGGCACGGGTGACCGGCCGGCTGACGGGGCGCGATCCCGGGTGGGAACCCATGTCCCCGGTGGCGGCGTTGCTGTCCTGATGCCTGCCGTGGCCGGGAGGCGGCGGACTGTTCGGCCCTGCGCTCCCGGGGCGTCCGGGCTGAGTCGGAGGTGGCGTCGTCCACCAATCCAGCGCCAACCTTCCGCCAACGTCTTGGCAACACCGGGCGGTGAAGGTCGTCCTGCGCACTTCAGCGCACTGATCGCCCGATGGACCACACGCCCCATCGGGCACGCAAGAGGAGCACCATGAAATTCACCGCTATCAAGCGGCGGACCGCCCGTACGCTGGCAGTCCTCGGCGCCACCGCCGCGGCGGTCAGCCTCGTCGGCGTCGGCCCGGCCAACGCCGTAACCCCCCACCAGCTCAAGCTGTGCAACAAGTCCGGCCCGGGGCGATTCGGACCCATCGCGGTCTCCGTGGAACTCATCGACCGGAAGACCTGGGTCCCCAATGTCCAGTCCGGGTACTGCACCACCTTCAACCTGACCGGCAATGGAGGCGAGCGCGCGGCGATCTGGATCAAGCCCGAGTGGACGTGCGGCCCCGGCGCCTGGCCTGCCGAGACGTGCTTCCCGTACACCCCCTACAACGGAACGACCAACGGCAAAATGATCGGCATCCTGGACACCAAGGGCACGGACATCACCCTCACCGGCCCTTACACCTACACCCAGCAGTAGCACTCCGGCGAACGACCGGACCGGCCCCGCCGGTCGTGCCGCAGTGCTGCCCTCACCAGGTCCTGAGCCCGCTCGTCGGGCCCGTGATCGCGGTGTGTCGGCGCCTCACTCGGTGGCGAGGATCTGACCGGTGGGGCCGAGGGTGGTCAGCCGCTGGGTGGTGAGCGCGGCGACGGTGCGTCCGTCTTCCCGCCTGCGGTACAAGGTGATTGCCATGTCGAGGTGTGCGGCGGCTTCCTCGGTGCGCCCGTGGCTGTTGAGGAACGTGGCGAACTGGGCCTGGGCGAGCCCGTGGAGGTGGTCGTCGCCGGCGTCGGCGCTGAGGTCGAGGAGGCGGCGCCAGGTGGTCTCGGCCTCCGTGGTGCGGCCGAGCCGGTCCAGGGCGTGGGCCTCGAAGGCCAGCGTGCCCAGAGCCAGTTGGGTGAGTGGCCGGTCGGCCAGGAGCCGTAGCACGCGGCGGGCCCGGTCCAGCATCTCCTCGGCGCGGTCGGCTTCCACGGCGGCCATGCACATGCGGTGCAGGACGAACGCCTCCATGAAGGCGTCGGCGGCGCGGGCCGCTTCGAGTGCCTCGGCGAAGCGCTGCCGGCCGAGGTCGGCGCGGCCCAGGTCGTGATGGACGCTGCCGAGCAGGCCGAGGGCGATGGTGCGGTGACGGTCGCCGGGCGGGTACAGCCGGAGCGCGCGTTCCAGGTGCGGCAGAGCCTCCTGGGGGCGGTCGAGCTGGCCGAGGACGATACCCATCGAGGTGTGGGCCCGGGCCGACGCGGCCGGATCCCGCAGTTGTTCGGCGATACGCAGGCCGAGGGTGGCGCAGTCCAGCCAGGCGCCGATGTCGGTGCAGACGTAGTAGCTGATGGCGTTGTGGGCCAGCCGCCAGGCGCGCTCGTGGTCGTGCGCCGCGACGCAGACGTCGATGAGCTTGCGGATCACCGGCGCCTCGGGCCCCCACCAGCGCAGCGCGTCCCGGGTGTGTCCGAACCTGGGCAGGGTCCGGGGCACCGCGTCCACCGGGCGGTAGGGGGTCCGGTCGTCTCCGAAGATCACGGTGGAGGCGGCGGCGGTCGCGGCGAGGTAGTGGTCGACGAGGCGCTGCGTGGTGCGCTCCCGTTCGTCGACGGTCAGCTCTTCCTCGGCCAGTTGGCCGCAGTAGAGGCGGACGAGGTCGTGCGCCTGGTAGCGGCCGGGCCGGGATTCGGTGAGCAGGTGGAGTGCGGCCAGATCCGCCAGGGCCTGTCGGCCGACGGCCGGCGCGTCGCCGAGGAGGGCGGCGGAGGTCAGGGCGTCGGCCTCGGGGCCGGGGTGAAGAGCGAGCAGCGGCAGCAGCCGGGCGGCTTCGGTCGGCAAGTGGCGTCGGCTCAGGCCCAGTTCACGCTGGACGCTGCGGTCGCCGGAGAGCCCCAGGGCGCCCAGGCGTGCCTGCTCGTCCTCCAGTTCGGCGACGAGGTCGGCCACCGACCACTGCGGGTGCATGACCAGCCGGGCGAGGGCGATGCTCAGGGCGAGGGGCAGGAAGTCGCAGAGCTCGACCAGTCGGCGCGCCGCCTTGGGATCCTTCAACGTGCGTTCGTCACCCAGTCGTTGGCGCAGGAGCTCGTGGGCGGCAGTGGCGGTGAAGGCGCCGACCGGCAGGTAGGTCACCCCTTCCCGCAGGACCAGTCCGCCCAGGGCGTGCCGGCTGCACACCACGGTGCGCGCGGGCCCGGCGTCGCAGAGGAAGGGGGTGATGTCGTCGGCGCACCGGGCGTTGTCGAGGACGACGAGCAGGCGGCGGCCGCGTATGCGGTCGCGGAAGAGTTCGGCGCGCGCTTCGGTGGCGGCCGGGATCCCGTCGTCCGGTACGCCCATGGCACGCAGGAAGGCGTGCAGGATCCCGGCGGTGTCGGCGGGGCCGCGCGGGTCGAAACCCTGCAGGTCGGCGTAGAGCCGGCCGTCGGGGAACCGGTCGGCCGTCGCGTGCGCCCAGTGGACGACCAGCGAGGTCTTGCCGCTCCCGGCCGCCCCGGCGACGACGGCCACGCGCGGCGCCCGCGCCCCGTCGTCGGTGCACGCCTCGTCGAGCCGTTGCCGCTCCTCGGGCCGGGCGACGAACCCCGCCGGGGGCTGCGGCAGCAGCTGGGGGGCCAGGTACACGGACGGGGGTGCGGCTGCTGCGGTGACGGCCGGCTCGGCGTCCGGCGCCGGGGACGGCGCCGCCAGGACGGGATCGGCGCGCAGGATCCGCTCGTAGAGCGACTGGAGTTCCGGGCCGGGCGCGACCCCGAGTTCGTCGTCCAGGTGCCGCTGGGTGTCCAGGAACGCGCCGAGCGCCTCGCCCTGACGGCCGGAGCGGTACAGGGCGAGCATCAGCAGCTCCGTCAGCCGCTCCCGCAGCGGGTGTTGCCGGACCAGACCGGCCAGGACGGGCACCGCCTCCGTGTGCCGCCCGAGCTCCAGTCTGATCTCCGCCAGTTGCTGCTCGGCGTCCAGGAGCAGCTCGGCCAGCCGGTCGCGTTCCCGTTCGGCGAACGGTCCCGGCACCCCGGCCAGCGGGGTGCCCTGCGGGAGGTCCAGCGCCCGGGCGAGGAGTTCACCGGCCCGCCGGTGGTCCCTGGCCGACCGGGCCCGGCCGGCCGCGGCGAGCACGTTCTCCAGGACATCGGTGTCGAGGGCATCGGTCCCCGTCTCCAGGGCGTAACCCCCGCCGGCCGAGACCAGCGGGCCGGGGCCGCTCGCCGGCCGCAGACTGCGGCGCAGCCGGGAGACGTACGAGCGCAGGGTGCCCACCGCCGAAGCGGGCAGTTCTTCCCCCCACACCGCGTACAGCAGCTCGTCGCGCCCGACCGGACGGCCGTGGTGGAGCAGCAGCGTGGCGAGCACCGCCTGCTGCTGGGGGCTGCCGAGATCCAGCGCGGCCTCCCCACGCCAGGCGCGCACCGGGCCGAGCACCGCGAATCTCAAGGCGGTGCCCTCTGCCTCCGCCATCTCGTACCCCTCAGCACCCACAGATCAAGACAAAATGCTGACGCAAGTTACCCGACGTAAGGCATCCCGCCAAACCGGGGCCCCTCCGCACGCGAGCACCGGGCTCGGCTCCCGTCGCCCGCCGTCAATCTTTCGGCAACCTTTTTCCACCCCCCGTCTGTAAACCTCCTTGCGGCCGACGAGCCTTCTCGCCGGCCGGTACGGAACGCAAGGAGGTGTCCCGTGGCACGGGACAGAGTTCGGATATCGCGGCGCCATGCCGTGTCGGCCGCCGTGGCGGCAGCAGCGCTGGCCGGCGGCCTGGGCCTCGGCCTGGCCCAGCCCCACGCGACGGCGGCCACGGCCGGTACCGGCGGAAAGGCCCCCGCGGGCCAAGGCCGCGGCACGGCATCCGGTCCCACGGGCGGTGCGTGGCTGACGCTGAAGGACGGTCACCTGACCTACGGGCAGGACGCGCAGGGCAACCGGATCCCCGACTACTCCTCCGCCGGGTACGCAGGCGGCGGCGTGGCGTTGCCGAAGGCACCCGTCAAGGCGACCCTCCCGGCGCACGGCACGGGGGATGCGACCGCGACCGTGCAGGCGGCGATCGACAAGGTGGCCGCGCTGCCACAGGGCGCCGACGGAATCCGGGGCGCGGTCCAGCTCGCGCCGGGGCAGTACCACATCGCCGGGCAGCTGCACATCGGCGCGAGCGGCGTCGTCCTGCGGGGCGCAGGCACCGGCTCCACCATGCTCGTCGCCGACCAGCCGTCGGTGCGGACGCTGGTGACCATCGGGGGCACGTCCCGCTACTCCCCCGTCGGCACCGCTCAGCAGGTGACCGACGACTACGTGCCCGTCGGCGGCACCACGCTCACGCTGGGCAGCACCGCCGGGCTGAGCGTCGGCGACGAGGTCGTCGTGGAGCGTCCGACCACGCAGGCGTGGATCGACGCGATCGGCATGACCGATGCATGGAAGCCCAACTGGAGCCTGCGCTCCGAGCGGAAGATCACCGCCGTCAACGGCAACA
Source organism: Streptomyces sp. NPDC002536 (assembly GCF_053594995.1). Classification (NCBI taxonomy): domain Bacteria; kingdom Bacillati; phylum Actinomycetota; class Actinomycetes; order Kitasatosporales; family Streptomycetaceae; genus Streptomyces; species Streptomyces sp. NPDC002536. Next base: position 30,192 of record NZ_JBSFWU010000014.1, on the reverse strand, counting down.
AGGTCACGCTCGACATCCCGCTGACGACGGCGCTGGAGAAGCAGTACACCCAGGCGACGGTCTACAAGTACACCTTTCCGCGCATCGACCACGTCGGCGTGGAGAACCTGAGCCTGGACGGCCAGGCCATGAGCGGTGACCCGGACTACGCCAAGTCCTTCTACAACGCGGCCCCGTGGGAGTTCAACGCCGTCCAGGACTCCTGGATCAGCAACGTCACCTGGCGCCACTTCGGTGGCAGCGGCCAGACCTTCCTCGGCCCGCAGAGCCGCCGCATCTCCGTCCTGCACACCCAGGCGCTGGACTTCAACACCACCGACTCCTCGGCCCGTTCGGAGGCCTACCTCCTGCAGGGCCAGCAGAACCTGGTCCAGGACTGCGCCGTCACCGCACCCATGATTCACGCCTTCTCTACCTATGGCCGCCAGTCCGGCCCCAACGTCTTCTCCCGCTGCAAGGCGACCCTGGTGGACAAGACCTACGACGCAGGCGGCCACGAGCGCTGGGGCAGCGGCACCCTCTACGACGACGTCCAGGTCGACGGCTCGCTGCTGCTCGTCAACAACGGCAGCCGCGGCAGCGGCCACGGCTGGTCCGACGCCAACAGCACCGCCTACAACTGCACCACCCAGCAGTACATGGCCCAGGAGCCCCCGACCGCCCACAACTGGGCGATCGGCTGCACCGGCACCCTCATGAACGGCAGCGACGGACAGATCGAGTCCGACGGCAAGCACCTTCTGCCCGACAGTCTCTATGACCAGCAGCTCCTCGACCGCCACGCGGCGGCACGCAGCACTCGCTCCTGACGCCTGTCACAGCACCACAGCACCAGCGGCCGCAGGGCAACCGCCCTGTGGCCGCTCAGTGTTCCCGGCAGGCGGGGCGGGGTCAGCGGCCGGCCCGGAAGGCGGCGAGGGCCTCGTCGGCGGTGACCGGGGTGAACGGCTCCAGCGCGCTGACGGCGAAGCGGGACAGCCGCAGGAAGCGCTCGCCGGTTTCGGTCAGGGTCCAGCGATGGCGGGTGCGGGCGGTCATGGGCTGCCCGTTCTTCGCGATGCCCTGCCAGGCGAAGTCCATGGCCAGGTCGTAGCCGACGCCGCCGGGGGCGGGGGTGACGACCAGGTCCACGATGCGGTGGATGCTGATGTCGACCAGGTCGCGGGCCCCGGCGTACCAGGCCGCGACTTCGTCGAAGGTGCGCAGCACCCGGCCGTCGGAGAGGGTCATCTCCAGGTCGTCCGCGATGAGTTCGCGCAGCGGCTCGGCGTCGGGGGCGGGCTGCTCCAGGAGCAACAGCCAGTGGTGCAGGAAGGCGCGCACGCGGTTCTCGTTCGAGGCGTCGGTGAGCGAGGTGCGGAGCCGGTCGAGGGCGGTGGGCTCGGTCATGGGTGGCGCTTTCGGTGCGAACGGACGGGACTTATTGTGTGTACGTACACACAGCAGAATGTGTGCATGCACACGCAACCCGTCGCCGCGCGCGGGCGATCAGAGGGCTCCGACGTAGCCGGAATCGACGGCTCTGTCGGCGCCGGTCGCGCTGCCGGACCGGGGTGAGGCGAGGAGTGCGACCATGTCGGCGTTCCCTAGCGCGAGGCGGCGGCCACTCGCACCCCTTCGTGATTGCCTGACCCGAGCCACCCGACAGAGACCAAGCCTGCCCGGCAGACACCTGCCGACGGGCACCACCACGAGCGTCGCAACAGAGGAGAGCAATGCCCAGCCACTTATCAACCTTCAGCCCCGTCAAATGGGTTGCGGCCACCTTGAGCGACGGCGGGCGGGTGCCGGGAGTCTGGACGAAGGAGTTGCTGAACTCCGCCCAGGGCGACTCGTTCTCGCTCCTGCGGCTCGCGGCGGGCGGCGAGTTCACCCGCACAGGGCACGAGGACGAACGGATCCTCGTCCTGGACGGCCAGCTCTCCGTCGCGGCCGGTACCACCGGACCCGCCACGGAACACCGGACCGGAGCGTACGCCGCGCTGCCCGGGGACGGGCACGCAGTCGTGTCCAGCACCGACGGCGCCCTGGCCCTCGTACTGTCCGGGAAGCGGCTGGGTACTCCGGCCGACGACGTGTTCAGCCCGGAAGGGTGGCTGGAGTCGAGTCCGGGCCAGTGGTTCCGGCTTCTCCTCGACGTCGCCTTCGACGAGACCTTCGACGAACGGGTCGTAGGGCTGTCCCACTTCGAGCCGGGATCCTCCTCGCCCCGCCACCCGCACCGCACGGCGCACCGCTTCCTGTTCCTCGACGGCGAGGCCGACGACGAGCTGGTGTTCCCCGACGGGACCCGACACACGGCACACCGGGCCAAGGGCGACTTCGTCGACTACCCGTACCCCGTCGAGCACCAGACCTTCAGCAGGACCGGCTGCACGATCCTCTTCCTGCACGAGCCGCTCCCAGGGGCAGCAATGTGACCCGGAGATCCTCCTGCCTCCACCACATACGCGGCGTACCTGCTGACCACGGGCACCGACGGCACCTTGGACGGCGAAAGCCCCACCAGCGAACTCTTCAGCCACAGGCCGGAAGGCCGACCGTGTGAGAACGTCGGCCTCCTCGAAGTGGTCGACCGATGCGCCGACGCTGGTAAGCCACTGGGCCACCGCACGGCACAGAGTGGACTTGCCGACGCCAGGACTCCTCCCGATATCGGAGATGGGATGCATGGTCATGGCGGCCGTCTCGCACCCGCGTGGTGTTTGACAACGATCCGCCGGACGGGTCCGGGCCGCCTGGGCCGGATGTGCGGTGGTCCAGGCGGCCGGGTGGGTTTCAGGGGCTGACCGTGTTCCAGCGTTCGGCGGGGATGTCCTGGCACTTGTAGAGACTGACGATGCCGTGGTCGGCGTCGGGTGCCAGCAGGCACAGGTGGTTGGCCTCGTTGCGGTAGCGGATGGATCCGTCCGGGTAGGCCTCGGCGAGCCATCGCTGTCCGGCTCCGGCGACGCCACGGGCATCGTCGCACGTGTAGAGCAGGGCGGCTGTCTGGGTGCCGGCGTGGACGTCCTGGCTGCCCAGGCACTGGTTGGTGCCGCTCAGGCTCTGGATGCGGACCAGGTTGTCGCCGCGGCTGATCCGCTGGATGTTCCAGCCGAAGTCCTGCTTCTCGTAGAACAGCCAGTAGATCCACCACGAGCGGGGCGGTGTGGGCTGGGTGTAGACGAAGGTCCCCGGAACGTTCCCGGCCCTGCGCAGCCGGCCGCCGAGCCAGGAGGATTCCAGGCGGATGTTGTCGCCGGTGGTCTGCCAGCCGGTGGGAGGGGAGGTGGCGTTGTCCCACCACAGCTGCGCGGCGCTGTCGGTGCACGGGGCGGCGGTCACCGTGGTGCCGTTCGGGGTGAGGCAGAGTCCGGGGACGGCGACGTTGCGCCACCGTTGCGGTCCGCCGTTGTCGTCGTTCCAGGCCGGGGGGTCATCGAGGTGGGCGATGGTCCACTGCGCCCGCGGGTCGTCGCACTTGCCGGCGACGATCGGGGTGGAGGCGGCCCGGCGAGCGCTGGGCGCGATGGCGATGCAGTCTCCGGTGGCGTCGTTGCGCAGGTAGTGGGTGAGCGCGTCGGTGGTGAACATCTGGAAGGTCTGGTTGCCGTTGTAGCGGGCGTTCCCGATGGTGATCGAGCGGTTCGGGTTCTCCTGCAGCAGGCCGCCCGTCGGAGAAGCCAGCACGGAGTGGAAGACGTGGGACGGGAGCGGTGCGCGGACCGGCGGCGGGGTGCGGGCGAACTCGACGGGCACGTGGTCGGATCCGCCGCCCCTCGGGACGGTCGCGGTGAACCCGCCCGGCACGCCGCGGGTGATGGCGTAGTCCAGCTCGCTCGGGGTGTCGCCGAGGTAGGTCACCTGTCCGGTGCGCAGCAGGTTCTCGTTCGCGCGCAGATGCAGCGAGTCGCGGGCCTGGTCGTTGGTCCGGTTGAGGATGTTGACGTTGAAGTCGCCGACCAGCACCCAGTTCCGGCCGTCGGTGGCCGCGAAGTCGCGGACCTGGTCGAGCAGTCCGGGGCGAGTGCCTTGCCGCACCACGTCCTCGCCGCGGGCGTGGGTGTTCCAGTACCAGGTGTTGCCGAACCGCAGGCCGAGCAAGGGGCGGGCCCGGTAACGGTTGTTGGGGGCGTTGGGGTCCGAGTTGTAGGACGGGTTCTCCAGCACGCGGACGTCATCGGCGACAGTGTCGGTGACGAACGCCAGGTTCATCTGGCCGCCGTCCCAGGTGTCCTGGTTCGTGCCGGCGACCCGGCGCGGATCGGTCTGCAGGTAGTACACGTAGCGGTTGCTGCCGTTCGGGCCGCCCGCCCAGGTCACCCGCTGGACGGAGCTGGGCTGCGGGTTGCGGTTGGGGGTGAGGCGGATATGGCGGAACTCGTTGCGGTCGTTGTCGTGCGCGGGCAACGGCGGCCCGGCACCCGCCTCCTGCAACGCCACCAGCGGATTGGTCGCGGCCAGCCGCGCGACCTCCGACGTCCACCGCGAGCCGTTGTCGGAGCCGTGCATGTTGTAGGTGGCGAACGGTGACGTGCCGTCGCCGTTCACGGCATGGGCCACCGTGGCGGTCAGTGCCAGGTTCGTGGCCAGTGCGGTCAGCACGGTCAGGACGGCGACCACGGCGGCACTCCACCGCCGCCGTTGGGCACGTATCGTTGGATGACTGCGTCTCACGAATGATCAGTCCTCTCACGTTGGCTTCTCCGGCCGGGCCGGTGCGCTGTCCGTCATGTCACCAGCGGTCGATGCCCATGGTCCGTGCCGCGTCGTGGATGGCCACGTAGTGGTAGGGCGTCATGCCCGACCGTTTGATCGGAGCGTTTTTGTCCTTGGCCCGGAACTCGTCGCGCGAGCAGGCCAGCAGGCTGGTGCCGTAGCCGACCGGTACGTCGCCCGTGCCGTGGACGGGGTGGGACTTGGCGGCGGTCTCGCTGCCGGCCCTGGCCAGGATGCTGCGGGCCTGGTTGTACGCGGCGGCCTTGATCCTGGCCGGGTTCGCCGGTGTCCGAGCGGCCATTGCCTGGTCGGCGGTAGCGTCCGCTGCGGCAGAGCGCCCCCGGCACAGTGCGTTCACCGCCTGCTCGTTCGTGGTGCTGGTCGCGCTGGCGGACGGGGCAACCACAGCAAGAGCTGCGACCACTGCCGCGGCGGCCACTGCGGTGCGCAGGGCTGACTTCATGGCTGCACGTCCTTTTCGAGTCGGCGAGAGGGGGGTGCGAGTTGCTGACCATGGCGTGCTCACACGCCCGGTCACGACGGTGCACATGATCTCAACTCCTCATCTGCAGAGGTGAGTTGATGCCAGTTGCTGTCATCGACGCTACACCTGACGTCATCGACTGTCATCACGTAGAATTCCTCCCATGGCCAGGTGGGAGCCGAACGCACGCGGACGGCTGGCAACAGCCGCGTTGGAGCTCTACAGCGAGCGCGGGTTCGAGCAGACCACCGTGGCGGAGATCGCCCAACGGGCCGGACTCACCGAGCGGACCTTCTTCCGTCACTACGCCGACAAACGCGAAGTGCTGTTCGCCGGAGCCCCCGCGATGCGAGAGCTTTTCGTACAGGCGGTCGCCGACGCGCCGCGGTCCGCAGCACTGGTCGACGTGCTGCTGGCCGGGTTTGACGCGGTGTCCGAGATGTTCGCCGGCCGGCGCGAGGTCGCACGCCGGCGGCAGAGCGTGATCACGGCGAACGCGCATCTCCAGGAGCGCGAACTGATCAAGCTCGCCAGGCTCTCGGCCGCACTCACCGAAGCCCTGCACCGACGCGGCGTCACCGAGCCGACCGCGACCCTGACCGCCGAGGCGGGCATCGTCGTCTTCAAGGTCGGCTTCGAACGCTGGATCGCACCGGGAGAGGAACGCGAGATGCCGCAACTGATGCGCGAGACACTGGGAGAGCTCAGGGCCCTGGCCACGGGCAGTCAGTGAGCGGACGTGAGACGAGCGTGCTGTTGATCGTGGAAAGCCTGCGGGACCGGCGCAAGATGTGCACGTCGTTGCCCGGGCGGGTCCCGAGCGGTCACTCTGAGGGCACCTTGCGGTGTCGTGTCGTGTCGAGGGAGCTGGTCTTGGTGGATCCGTACGTCCGGACAGGCGGTCTCGACCCGGCTGATCGTGCCCTGGTCAACGAGTCCCTGTCGCTGGTCCGGTCGGCAGACGTGCGTGGCGTTGTGCGGGACCTGCTGCCCCACCTCACCGAGGGGGAGCAGGCGTCCGTGGCTGCTCACTGCGACGTGGCCCATGCGGCGGTTCTGGTTTTCCCGCCGTCGCTCGATGGGCTGATCGCGGGCCTTAGGGCCGACGGATTCACGGTCGGCGAAGCGGTCCCCAGCGTGGTGGTGCGGGAACGGCTGAGCCGGCGTTACGGTGTGCCGGTTGCTGCGCTGAAGGTCGCGATCCTGCACGTGCAGGCGCCTGTTGCCGGTCAACGGCCGCGCGAGATCGAGCTCTTCGTCCTGGAGACCGCGCCGGGCACCAAGCTGCGCGAGATCGCTGCCAGGGAACGGGCGGAGCGCAACGAGTCCCACCTCGCCCTGGAGGTGAGGGCACCGGACGGCGTGGTTCTGGCAGGACTGCGCACGCTCCTGGCCCACCACGGCGGGCCGGCCGCCGACGGCGGAGGCTACAACTCCGTCGAGGACTGCACGGTGTTGTACTTCCTCGGCACCGCCGCCGACGGCCGGGACGGACTCCCCGTGTCGGGCCCGGGGCGCCCCGGGCGTCTGGAGTTACGGGCCCGCGGCCACCACCCGGCGGTCCTGGCCGCACACCGGAGCGCCGAACCAGACGAACCGGCCAAACGGTTGCTGGAGCTGATGACCGGGGCCTGGACCACCCAGGCGATCGCGGTGGCTGCCGGGCTGGGGCTGGCCGACCAGTTGCCCGGTCCCGCCACCCGGCCCGCGCGCGGTGCCGAAGCCGGGGCAGCGGTCGGTTCCGTTGCCGAGCTGGCCGGCCGTCTCGCCGTCGATCCGGCCGGTCTGGGCCGTCTGCTGCGCTACCTCGCGGCCGTGGGAGTGGTCGCTCCCGTCGGCGACTCCTACGCGCTCACGGAGCTCGGTGCGCTGCTCCGGAAGGATTCCCGCCACTCGCTGCGCTCGCTGGCGCTGCTGTACGGCGGCCCGTTCTACCAGTCCTTCGGGGAGCTGGGCCATTCCGTCCGTACGGGGCAGGAGGCGTTCAAGGAGCTCTTCGGCAAGGGGCACTTCGACTATTTCGCCGAACGGCGTGATCTGGCCGAGCTGTTCGACTCCGCGATGGCTGCCAGTGGAGCCATGTTCGAGCCGATACCCGGTCTCTTCGACTTCTCGGATGCTCGCGTGGTGGTGGATATCGCCGGCGGCAGCGGGCACTTAATCGGTCTGCTCCTGGCTCGCGCGCCTCACCTGCGGGGCGTGCTCCTGGAACGGGCGCATGTGGTGGATGCTGCACGCCGGCACTTGAACGATGCAGGCTACGCCGACCGTTGTTCCTTCGTCACGGGGGACTTTACCCGTGCCGTACCGGAGGGCGGGGACGTCTACCTGTTGTCGCGCATCCTGCACGACTGGGACGACAAACAGTGCCTGACCATTCTGCGCCGCTGCGCCGAGAGCATGCACGACGAATCTCAACTGCTGCTTGTCGAGCGCCTGCTACCCGACACGGCAGAGGTGGCGTCCGGGGGTGCGCCGCCCCTGGCGGTGGCCTGGGATCTGCACATGATGTGCAATGTGGGCGGCCAGGAGCGGACCGCCGGTCACTATCAACGCCTCTTGGAGACGGCCGGGTTCGAGCTGCTCTCGGTCCGGGGTCTGCCGCTGGACGGCAACCTGCTGCACGCCCGACGGCGGGGCTGACAGGCAGTACCGGTGCGGGGAAAGATGCACACATGGCGATCACGGTCCACGACTATCTCGTCGCCCCCTCGGGAGCCGTCATCGGGGGAAGCGGCCGTACGACCCTCCCGGAGGCCTTCGCTGCGGCCGCCGACGCGTACGGCGATGCTCCGGCCGTCGTCGGTTGCGGCGCACCGCGGTCGTGGTCGCAGTGGCGCGCCGAGTCCCGCGCCCTGGCAGCGGGCCTGCAGGGCCGCGGCATCGGTGTGGGCGATGTGGTCGCCGTCCACCTCCCCAACTGCTGGGAATTCCTGGTCACCCACACCGCGGTGGCCGAGGCCGGCGCGGTGCTCCTGCCGCTCCATCTCGCCTACGGTGAGCGGGACCTGCTGACGTTGATGCGCCGGGCGGCAGCCCGCGTGCTCGTCCTGTCGGCGCATTACCGGCAGGCGGACGGTGCGGCGCTGGGCAAGCGGCTGTTGGCCCGGCTGGACACGCTCGAACTCGTCCTGATCGCCGGATGGACCCGGCCGACGGCTCCGGCGGACGGGGACCCGGCAGGGCGGGACGCCCGCATCGTCTCGTACGACGCACTCGTCCAGGACCACCGCCTGGCCGCACCCCGGCACGTGGACCTCACGCCCGAGCTGCCGTTCGCCCTGCTGCCGTCGTCGGGCACCACCTCGGACCGTCCCAAGCTCTGCCTGCACAGTCACGGCACGCTGTTGTCGAACGCCGCGACGGTGGCTCTGGACGGCGGCGCGAGCGGCGGCGACACGATCGTGAGCGCCAGCCCGTTCACTCATCTCTTCGGCCTGTTGTCCGTACACCTGGCCCTTCTCACCGGAAGCCGGCAAGGCCTGCTGCCGCAGTGGGACGCCGCGGCCTTCCGCGCGCTTGCCGAACATGCCGAGGCGAGCGTGCTGTTCGCGATACCGGCCCAACTACGGGATCTGGCCGCGACACTGCGCAGCGACCCTGCAGCGGGGAGGCTACGCTTGCGCGAGGTGCGCACGGGCGGCGCGGCGGTTCCCGGTCCGCTGGTGACAGACCTGCGGCGGCTGACGGGAGCGTCGGTGATCGTCCAGTGGGGCATGTCGGAACTGGGCGCGGGCACGGTGACCCGCCCCGACGACCCGCCGGAGGTCGCCGTGGGCAGCATCGGCCGCCCGCTCGGCGGCTGCGCGGCGCGCGTGGCCGACGACTCGGGCGCCCTCTGCCCCGAAGGCGTCACCGGTGAACTGCAGTACCGGGGACCGCACATGTTCCTCGGCTACCTCGGGGATCCCGAACGGGCCCGCGAGGCCTTCACCCCCGACGGCTGGCTGCGCACCGGGGATCTGGCCCGCCGGAACGCGGACGGCACCTTCACCTACCGGGGGCGCGACGCGGAGGTGATCAACGTCGGGGGAATGAAGGTCAGCGCCTCGGACGTCGAGACCATGCTCGGCGACCTGCCGCAGTTCTCCGAACTGGCCGTCACCGCCCGCTCCGACGCCCGGCTCGGCCAGTACCCCTGCCTGGTCGCCGCCCTGCGCCCCGGTGCCACCATCGGCCTGGAGGAGGTACGGGCCCATCTGGCGGGCAAGGGCGCAGCCGAGTACCAGCAGCCGCTGGAACTGCTCCTGGTCGACGAGGTGCCGCTCACCCCCACCGGAAAGATCGCCCGCGGTCGGCTGGCCGGGCTGCTCGCCCGCTCTTCGGGGACCGGAAGCCGTTCGGCCGTCGTGCCAAGGGTCCAAAGCCTTCATGCTGTCGGGGAGTTGATTCGTCAAGAGGTCGCCCGTGTGCTGCCGCCCCATGCAGTGGACGAACTTGCGCCGGACCGGACGTTCCGGGAATCGGGGGTCGGCTCGCTCGCCGCGGTACGTCTCGCCGTGGGACTTTCGGAGGCGACCGGACTGGCGTTACCGACGACCGTCGTCTTCGACCACCCGACCCCGACGGAACTGGCCCGTCACCTGGCCGACTTGGCCACCGGCCGCCGACCGCAGCAGCGGACGGGCCCGGAGGAGCCGCACCCCGCACCGGCACCGGCTCCGGACAGCCGGGACCCGGTCGTGATCACCGGCATCGGCTGCCGCTTCCCCGGCGACGTCCGCTCCGCCGAGGACCTGTGGCACCTGCTCGTCGACGGCCGGGAGACGGTCGGCCCCTTTCCGGCCGACCGCGGCTGGGACCTCGACCGGCTCCGGCACCCGGACCCCGCCCACCCCGGACACTCCAGCACGCACTACGGCCACTTCCTCGCCGGAGCTGCCGAGTTCGACGCCCGCTTCTTCGGCATATCACCCCGCGAAGCACAGGCCATGGATCCCCAGCAACGGCTCCTGCTGGAGACGAGCTGGGAAGCGCTGGAGAGCGCGGGGATCGACCCCACCGGGCTGCGCGGCTCCGACACCGCCGTCTTCATCGGCCTGATGGCCCCGGACTACACACCACGGCTGGCCGAAGCGCCCGAGCGCTTCGACGGCCTGTTGCTCACCGGCAACGCGGCGAGCGTCGCCTCCGGACGCATCGCCTACACCCTCGGCCTGACCGGCCCCGCACTCACCGTCGACACCGCCTGCTCCTCCTCCCTGGTGGCCGTGCACCTCGCGGCCCAGGCGCTGCGCCGCGGCGAGTGCTCCCTGGCCCTGGCCGGCGGCGCGACCGTGATGGCCACCCCGGCCTCGTTCGTGGACTTCAGCCGACAGGGGGCTCTGGCCCCGGACGGCCGGTGCAAGGCCTTCGCGGCGTCGGCCGACGGCGCGGCGTGGGCGGAGGGCGTGGGCGTGCTGGTGCTGGAACGCCTCTCCCGGGCCCGGCAGTACGGACATCCGGTCCTCGCCGTGATCGCAGGTTCGGCCGTCAACCAGGACGGCGCGAGCAACGGCCTGACCGCGCCCAACGGGCTCGCGCAGCAGCGTGTGATCCGACAGGCTCTGGACGACGCCGAGTTGGCAGCCGGTCAGATCGATGTGGTCGAGGCGCACGGAACGGGCACACCGCTGGGCGACCGGATCGAGGCCGGAGCCCTGTACGCCGTGCACGGCGAGGGCCGAGACGGGGGCCGGCCGCTGTGGCTCGGCTCGGTCAAGTCGAACATCGGGCACACCCAGGCCGCCGCCGGGGTCGCCGGCATCATCAAGACGGTCCAGGCGCTGCGGCACGGCCTGCTGCCGCGCACCCTGCACACCGGCCTGGCCTCCCCGCCGGAGGCCGGAGAAGCAGCGGGTAGCTTGCGGCTGTTGCTGGCGCACCGACCGTGGCCGCGCTCCGGCCGGATCCGCAGGGCCGGGGTGTCCGCCTTCGGGATCAGCGGGACCAACGCCCATGTGATCCTGGAAGAGGCGCCCGAAGCCCCCTTGGAGCACCCCGCCCCGACCGTGGCGCCGGCCACGGACGACGGGCAGCGGGCGCTGCCCTGGGTGCTGTCCGCCCGCAGCGCGCCGGCCCTGCGCGCCATGGCCTCCCGGCTGTTACCGCTCGCCGAGTCGGCCGATGCGTTCCAGGCGGGCCGGGCACTGGTCACCTCCCGGCCGTCGTTCGAGCACCGTGCGGTGGTCGTCGCACGACAACGGGAGGAGCTGATCGCCGGGTTGCGCGGCATCGCCGACGGCGGCGCCCTGCCGGCCCACGCGGTCGGCAACCTGGCCCGTCCCGAGAGTGGTGGCACGGTCTTCGTCTTCCCGGGGCAGGGCTCCCAATGGGAGGGCATGGCAGCGGACCTGCTGGCCGAGTCCGAGGTGTTCGCACAGTCGGTGGCAGCATGCGAGGAGGCCCTCGCGCCGCACACCGACTGGTCCGTGCGTGCCGTACTGCGCAGGGAAGCCGGTCAGCCGCCGCTGAGCCGCGTCGACGTCGCCCAGACGTCCCTGTTCGCCGTGATGGTCGCGCTCAGCGCCCTGTGGCAGTCACTCGGGGTGCGTCCGGACGCGGTGGTCGGGCACAGCCAGGGGGAAATCGCCGCCGCCTGTGTCTCCGGCGCGCTGTCGCTGGCCGACGCGGCGAAGGTCGTCGCCCGGCGGGCCGCCGCCGTCCGGGAGCTGCTGCCCGACGGCCGGATGGCGGCCGTCGCCCTGCCCAGAGGTGACGTGCTCCATCATCTGGACGCCGGGCAGGGCCGGTTGTGGCTGGCGGCCGACAACGGTCCCCGCTCGACCGTGGTCTCCGGCGATCCCGGTGCCGTCGACACCCTGCTCGACGAGCTCGGCGACCGGGGCATACGAGCGACCGGCCTTGCGGTCGACTACGCCTCCCACAGCGCCCACGTGGACGTCCTCCGGCACCGCCTGACGAAAGCACTCGACGGCCTCGAACCCCGCCCCGCACAGATGCGCTTCTACTCCACCGTCGATCCGGGCCCGCTGGACACCACGCGGCTGACCACGGAGTACTGGTACCGGAATCTCCGCCGCCCGGTCGAGTTCCACGGCGCGATACGCGCACTGCTGGAAGACGGCTTCTCCCACTTCATCGAAGTCAGCCCCCATCCCATCCTCACCTACCCGGTCCTGGACACCGCCGAGTCGGCCGGACGGCCCGTATCCGTGGTGGGAAGTCTCAGGCGGGGCGAGGGCGACGAACGACGCCTTTTGCTCTCCGCGGCGGAGGCGTTCGGCAACGGGGTTCCGGTGGCCTGGAAGAACGTCTTCGCCGGGCGCGCAACCCGGCACGTCGAGCTCCCCTTCTATCCTTTCGCACGGGAGCGTCACTGGTGGCCGGACGGAGCCGCGAGCGCCCGTCCGGCCACCGACACCGACACCGACACCGACACCGACACCGACACCGACACCGACGAAGTGCCGCTCCCGGACAGCGAGTCCGCACTCCTGACGCTCGTACAGGACCACACCGCAGTCGTCCTCGGACACCGCGACCGCGGACAGATCGACCCGGACACGGCGTTCGCCGAGATCGGCACGGGGTCGCTCGCCGCAGCCGAACTGCGCGCCCGACTCACTCGCGCACTCGGGCTTCCCCTGCCGTCCACCGTCGTCCTCGACCACCGCACGCCCCGGGCCCTGAGCGCCCACCTGTGGCGCCTCCTGCTCGACAAAGAACACCCGGAGCCCGGCCGAGTCGCCCCGCGTGAAGTGCCGGACACCCTCGACGCCCTGTACCGGCAAGCCTGCCTGACCGGTGAAGGCCGGGCCGCCGTCGAACTGATCGGCGCAGCGGCCCGACTCCGTCGTACGTTCGACGCCCAGTCCGCACCGCAGCACGCACCCCGCGCCGTCCGGCTCGGACCGGCAGGAGGCACTCCCCTGCTGCTGTGCTTCCCCTCTCTGCTCCCGGCCTCGGGACCACACGAATACGCGCCTCTCGCCGAGGCGTTGCGCGGCGATCACGAGGTGCTGGTGCTCCCGCAGCCCGGTTTCGCCGAGGACGAGCTCCTGCCCCGCGATCTCGAAGCCCTGACCGCCGCGCACGCGATGGCAGTCGACCGGTACTCCGGCGGGGCACCGCTCCTCCTGTGCGGCCACTCCTCCGGCGGGCTGATCGCGCACGCCGTCGCCACGCGGCTCAAGGAACAGGGCCGCCCCGCAAGCGGTTTGGTCCTGCTGGACACCCCGTGGCCCGATCAGACATTTCAGGACGAGGTGCTGCCCCGCGTCCTCGCCGCCACAGCCGTACGGCAGCAGGCCTTCATGGCGCACGGCATCCCCGCTCACCGGCTCACCGCCACCGGCGGCCATCTCCGCATGCTGGCCGGCTGGCTGCCCGCACCGGTCGGCACCCGCACACTCCTGCTGCGAGCCCAGGAGACCGCCCCCGAGTTCGCCGAGCAGGACCGGCGGGCCCGTCCGTGGCAGCTCCTGCACACCGAACGCGCCGTACCGGGCGACCACTTCAGCATGCTGGGCACCCACGCCGCCGCGCTGGCCGATGCCGTACGAACCTGGTGGGCCGAGATCGCAGATGCGCCGTAGCCCCCCGCGCACCACAACCGAGGAGCACTGGACATGGCCCCCTACGACGGCGACCTCGCGGCACTGTTCACCGACGCGTTCTTCGCCCGGACGCACCGAACCGAGGGGCCGTCGCCTGCCGCGCCCTATCTGGGACTGCAGCACCTCCAGTCCCGACTCGGCGACCAGGAACCGCTCTTGGCGGACCCCGCCCGGCTGCGGACCGTGCTGGAACTGAGCGCGGTGACGGACCCGCGCCTGTTCTTCGTGATGTTCCTGCACCACAGCATGGCCATCGGCGTCGCACTCGACTTCGGCGCCCCGCCCGAGGACGTGGCCGCCCTGGCCTCCGGGAGATGGATCGGTGCCGCCCTGATGAATGAGACCGGCCACGGCAACAGCAGCGCCGACATCCGCACCCGGGCGGTTTTCGACCCGGCAGCCCGCGAGTTCGTCCTGCACACGCCGAACCCCGAGGCGATGAAGCGTCCGGCCAATGTGGGCCTGGACGGCTTCGCCAGGCTGGCCGTGGTGAGCGCTCGCCTTCGGGCCGGCGGTGCCGACCGCGGGACCGCGCTCTTTCTCGTACCGCTGCGCGACGAGAACGGACCCTGCGAGGGCGTCACGATCGAACCGCTCGCGCCGACGCCCCTCCTGCCCATGGACTACGCGAAGGTCCGCTTCGACGGAGTCCGGGTGCCGTACCGCAGATGGCTCGCCGACGGCGCGTCCATCGCCGACGACGGGTCCTTCCACGACCCTCTGGACGGGCCCGAGGCCCGCACCCGGCGCAGCGTGGGCATGAGCCGCTTCGCCTGGGGAGCAGCCACGGCCGGACTGGCCGCGACCGCGCGCGCGAGCGCGGCCTTCGCGCTCACCCACGCCCGCCACCGCCGCACCCACGACCGCCTCGCCGGTGACATCGCGGCCATCACCCATCTCAACCAGCAACGCCTGCTGTTCGGCGCCACGGCCGACGCCCTGGCCGCCACCGCGGTCGCACGCCGGGCCACCGCACGGAGCTGGCACATCCCTCCCGGCGGCGGTGCCGGCACCGGGCCGTCGGCCGCCGAGATGCGCACGCTGGCACTGAGCAAGGTCACCGTCGCCGTCCTCGCGGACACGGCCGTCACCCGCTGCCGCACGGCATGCGGTGCACTCGGCTTCTTCGCCGAACACCGACTGATCGGCTATCAGGCCCTCACCACCGCCTTTCAGTCCGCCGGTGGTGACAACCGCCTCATCCTGCTCGATGCCGCCTGGACGATGGCCACCGGCGCGGACTACCGCCCACCGGACGAGGAGTCCGCGTCGAGCGACTGGCCGCGCCTCTTCCGCGCCAGGGAACGCCTCCTGCACGCCGAGCTCGCCTCGGCCCTGCGCACGGACGGCCAGGGCGGGACCGTCGGCTTCGCGTCCTGGAACGCCCGGACCGAACTGGCCCAGCGCCTTGCCGAAGCCCACATCACGCGCACCACGGCCGAGGCCCTGCACGACACCTGGTGCGCCCCGGAAGTCCCCGGAACCGCCCGCCCCTTGCTCCGTGACCTGTACCGGCTCCACTGCCTCGAACAGACGGCACCCCATGCCGGCTGGTACCTCGCACACGAACTGCTCACACCGCAGCAAGTCCTCGCGCTGCCCGAGCAGATCAACGAAATCTGCCGCCGCCTCGTCCCCCACGCCGAAGCCATGACCGAACTGCTGGACATCCCGGCCGAGCTCCTCGGCTGGTCCACGCATCACCCCCCTGGCCCCTTCCCCGCATAACCGACTGTCAACTGCCCTGCCACCTTTCGTTCATCACGGGCAGCGATGGTGATCAGACCAAGGACCTCAACGCCGGGGTCCTCAACGCCGGGGAGTGCACCACCACTTACCACCACATCGTCGGTTCCTCCACCTTCTGCACGTCCGCGCGAGACGGTGCCAACACGAGCGGCAGCTTCCACACGACCTGGGATCGCGACCAGTGCTTCTCCGCGAGCGGCCTCGCCGGTGACGCGGACTACCAGGCAGCCTGCCGACCCTGTCCCCACCCGATACCCGAGGCCGTACTCCTACTTGGCTGCGAGCCGGTGGTGGAGCGTGTCGTCCAGCCAGTCGTAGATCCGGGCGAGGGCCAGTCGCTGGGCTCCGGCCTGGCAGTGCGTGTCGGCGCCTTCTTCCGCAGTGAACTAGAGCAGGGTCTTGGGTCAGTTGAGGTGGTCGTAGAGCTGGCGGGCCTGTCCGGCGAAGAACAGGTCCTCGACGGCCTCGCAGATCAGGGCGGGGCACTCGATCTTTTCCGCGATGCCGTCGCGCAGGTGGTAGTCGAGGTAGGCGGCACCGAAGCGACTGAGATCTCAGTTTGCTACATAGGGATCTTAGATGCCTTAATAATGAAGTGAGCCGCTGCCATATGGCCAAAAATCTCTGCATGTGACCAGCAATGGAGCTGAGCGATGGCGATCTTCGAACCGATCACGGGCCGCTATGTCGCGGTCAACGGTGCACGCACCTACTTCGACGAGGCCGGCGAAGGCGTCCCGATCGTGTGCATTCACCCGGGGGCCACGGACTCTCGGGTCTACCGGCACCTTCTGCCGTTGCTCGCCGAACGCGGATATCGCGCGATCGCGCCCGACCTTCCCGGGCACTGCCGTTCCTACCCGGCACAGTGGCAGCCGGGGACTTCCATTCACGACCACGCCGAGTTCGTGCACGCGTTCGTGCGCACGGTGCTGCCCGGAATCTCGCCCTTTGTGCTCGGCGCCTCTGTCGGAGGCCTGACGGCACTGGATCTTGCCGCTCACCACGGAGAGAGCTATCGAGGTGTCGTCGCGATGCAAGCAGCGTCGTGGACACCGCTGTCGGCCGAGGCTGCCGCGTTGCTGGCAGGTCGGACAAGCGCGCCCGATGCCGGCTGGACGGATCACCTTGAGTATGCGGCGGTGACCTCGGCGAGCAAGAAGCTGACAACCGAGCAGGAAACCGAGCTGAGGTGGCTTCAGCGCAGCACCTCCCAGCAGGCCGGTCAGTTCGACGGTCAAGCGTGGGCTTCCCACGATCTGCGCGGCCGACTCGGCGATGTGCGGTGCCCGGTCCTGCTCGTGCAGGGCACCGACGATTTCTTCGTGCAGGATGAGCTGGTCGATGACACGGTCGCCGAGATGGGCTCGGCGGCGCAGCTGCTGAGGGTGCCCGACATCGGGCATTACCCGCCGCTTGAGAATCCGGAGTGGGTTGCGCAGGTCGCAGACACCTTTGTGAAGCGGCTGACGGCAGCGGCGGTCTGACGGGCGGATGGGCCGACGTCTGGCGGGCACCACTGAGATCCGAGAACTTCTGACTGGGATATCAAATCCCTAGGATGGATGCGTGAAGTATCTGCCCGCCATCCTCAGCACGGACCACCCCAGCCTGAACGCCACCGAGCGCGCATACCTCGCGATCAAGCGGCGGATCATCGAGCTCGACCTGGCGCCCGGCGCCCATGTCACCAAGACGGATCTGACGCGGCTGACCGACGTCGGCACCATGCCGGTGAGAGAGGCTCTGACCCGGCTGCGGCGCGATGGGCTGGTCGATGTGCTCCCCCGCTCGGGATACCGGATCCTGCCCGTGACCTTGAAGGGGGCACGCGATCTGTGCGCCTTCCGCCGGCTTCTGGAGACGGAGACCGCTGCCCTCGCGGCAGAGCGCGGCTGCCCGCAGGATGATCTCGCCCGTATGGAAGAACTTCTCGGCCAGACCTACGAGCCACGCGATACAGAGAGCATCGAGGCATTCCTCCGCGCCACTCTGGAATTCGATGCGATCATCGCCGACAACTGCGGCAACGACAGGCTGGCCCAGTCGGTCATCCAGGTCTTCGACGAGCTGGAACGAGTTCTGCGGATCACCTTGGGCTCGCTTCCGTTCTCGGCATCGGCCACGCATCAACGACGCGCGGTCTGGGAAGCGGTCCGCGACCGCGATCCGGTCGCGGCCCGAGCCGCCATGGACAACCGCACGCGAACCTCTCAGCAGCAGATCATCGATGCGCTCACGGCCAGCCCATCGATCGCCGAGGCCGGCATCACCGTCTCCCGATGAGGCATCTCCGTTGACGGGTGGGCTCATCGAGCGCGCTCAGCGGCACAGGGTGCGCAGGGCGGTGAGGCAGTCCGCGGCCCGGCGTTGCGGGTCGGTGTCGGTGCCGGCCCAGGCGATCCGGGCGTCCGGCCGGATCAGAACGGCGGTGACGTCCCGCCAGATCGGGTCCGCCGCTTCGGTGTTGACGGTGACCGTCCGCTGTTCCAGACCGTCTGCGGAACACAGCGTCCGCGTCCCGTCGAGGTCCAGCAGCAGCGGCCGGCCGTGGTGCATCAACGGGTGGGCGGTGGGTGCGTCGGCCGTGTCCAGGGCGAGGCCGGCCAGGCGGGTGCCGTTCAGCGGGTGCGCGCCGGGTGTGGTGCCGGCGGGGAGCGGGTCGTCGAAGCCGGCGATCCGGCGGGCCCACTGGCGGTTGGTCTGCGGTTCGGCCAGCGCGGCGGACCAGACCTCGCGCAGCGCGATCTGCTCCGGGCTCGCCGCGGCGAACAGGGCGAGCTGCGCGCGGGTGTTGTCGATGACGGCACGGGCGGCCGGCCGGCGCTCCGTGTCGTAGCTGTCGAGCAGTCCGTCGGGCGCCCGGCCCTGGAGGGTGGCGGCCAGCTTCCAGCCCAGGTTGGTGGCGTCCTGGATGCCGAGGTTCATGCCCTGGCCACCGGCCGGGAAGAACATGTGCGCCGCGTCCCCGGCCACCAACACCCGTCCGGCCCGGTACCGCGCGGCCTGGCGGGTGGCGTTGCCGTAGCGCGACAGCCAGCGGGGGTTGCGGATGCCCAGGTCCCGTCCCAGTAGCGTGCGGGTCTGCTCGCGCACCTCCTCCAGGGTCAGCGGTTCGCCGGTGCCGTGGTGCATGGTGGCCGTGGAGAGGCCCGCCAGCCGGTGGACGCCGTCGCCGATCGGGGCCGCCAGGAACGAACCGGCCGGTCCGGTGGCGGCGAGCGGCGCGGTGGGCGGATCGTCGAGTTCGACGTCGGCGAGCCACCCGGTCATGGTGGTGTCCTGACCGGGGAAGTCGATGCCGGCCGCCTGGCGCACCACGCTGCGGGTGCCGTCACAGCCCACCACCCAGCGGGCCCGCACGGTCCGGTGGGTGCCGCCGGCTCGGATCACCGCCTCGACGGAGTCCGGGCCCTGGGTGAGCGAGACGACCTCCTCCCCGCGCAGCACCCGGGCGCCCACGGCAACCGCGTGCTCCTCCAGGAGCTGTTCGGTGACGGACTGGCCGAGCGCCAGCATGAACGGGTGCACCGCCCCGACCGTGGAGAAGTCCAGCCGGGTGGTCGCCGCCCCGAAGTGGCCGGTCGGCACCGGGGTGCCGCGTTCGATGAACCGCTCCGCGAGTCCGCGGGTGGCGAAGGTGTCCAGCGTGCCGGCCTGCATGCCGACCGCGCGCGACCGTCCGTCCGGTGCCGCCCGGCGTTCCACGACGGTCACCTCCACCCCGTGCAGGCGCAGTTCCGCGGCGAGCCAGAGCCCCACCGGGCCGGCCCCGGCGATGAGCACGTCGAGCATGACAACCACTTCCTCTCACTCTTGTCCGTTGGACAAGAGTGAGCATGCCCTAGAATTGTCCATTGGACAACAGAGGTTGGACAACAGGGGCACGGAAGCCGACCGGGAAGGCACATCGGATGGGTACGACACGGGACGAGATCGTCGCTGCCACGCTGGCGGTCCTCGACGAGCGCGGGCTGGACGGGGTGACCATGCGCGCCGTCGCGGCCCGGCTCGGCGTGCAGCACAACACCGTCCGCTGGCACGCCTCCAGCAAGGGCCGCCTGCTCGAACTGGCCTCCGATGAACTCCTTGCGCACTGTCTCGACGAGCCGCTGCCCGAGGCGTTCCCCGACCGGCTCAAGGAACTGAGCCGCCGCTGCCGCGCGGCGCTGCTCTCCCACCGCGACGCCGCCAGAATGGTCGCTGGCGTCTTCGCCGCCGAGCCCCGCACGCTGCGCTACGCCGACACCGTGATCGCCACCCTGCTGGCGGCCGGCCACCCGCCGCGCACGGCCGCGTGGACCCACTGGTCGATCTTCTATCTGACCCTGGGCCTCACCCAGGAACAGCAGGCCGCCGAGGAGACCGCACCGGCCCTCCTCCCGGACCAGGTCCCGGACGACACCTACCCGGCCCTGGCCGCGGTCCTGCCGCACGTCGGCCCCGACAGCTTCGACCAGCGCTTCGAATTCGCCCTCGACCTGATCATCGCCGGCCTCCCCCGGGCCGAAGGGCCGGTCGGCTAGCAGCCATGAAGAAGAGTTCCGGCTGGACAGACTGACGCCGAAGCCCATAGACGCAGGACGCGTACCCACTCCACGCATGGTCCGGGCCGCACAAACGGACCACAGACGCGGACGCTTCCGTGGCGAAGAAAGTGACAGACCCAAAGCCACCTCCAGCGCACACCCAGCCACCTCCGAGCACCCCGTGCAACGATGACCGGGCGACGCCCGACTGACCGAGGGGAAGCTCTTCGCACCCTCCGACGTTGACGCCTCGCACACCCCTTCGACGCACGTGACAGGAGTGGACCACCGCAATGCCCGGCACCCCCGACACCACCGCCACCGCCCAGATCGGCGTCACCGGACTCGCCGTCATGGGCAGCAACCTCGCCCGCAACTTCGCCCGCCACGGCCACACCGTCGCCGTCCACAACCGCACAACGGCCAAGACCACAGCCCTCATTGACGAACACGGCCACGAGGGAAACTTCGTCCCCGCCGAGACCGCCGAGGAATTCGTCGCCGCACTCCAAAAGCCCCGCCGCCTGATCATCATGGTCAAGGCCGGCGGCCCCACCGACGCCGTCATCGACGAATTCGCACCCCTCCTCGACGAAGGGGACATGATCATCGACGGCGGCAACGCCCACTTCCTCGACACCCGCCGCCGCGAAAAAGCCCTCCGCGACAAGGGAATTCACTTCGTCGGCACCGGCATCTCCGGCGGCGAGGAAGGCGCCCTCAACGGACCCTCCATCATGCCCGGCGGATCCGTCGAGTCCTACAAAGCCCTCGGCCCCCTCCTCGAATCCATTGCCGCCAAAGCCCCCGACGGCACCCCCTGCTGCACCCACATCGGCCCCGACGCCGCCGGACACTTCGTCAAGATGGTGCACAACGGCATCGAGTACGCCGACATGCAGCTCATCGCCGAGGCCTACGACCTGCTGCGCACGGTCGCCGGCTACGAGCCGGCCCGGATCGCCGAGATCTTCCGTGCCTGGAACACCGGGCGGCTCGACTCCTACCTGATCGAGATCACCGCCGAGGTGCTCGCCCACACCGACGCGGCCACCGGGAAGCCGTTCGTGGACGTGGTGGCCGACGAGGCCGAGCAGAAGGGCACCGGGCGGTGGACCGTGCAGACCGCGCTGGACCTTGGGGTTCCGGTCTCCGGGATCGCCGAGGCCGTCTTCGCGCGGTCCGTCTCCGGGCACACCGACCTGCGGCGTGCCGCGCGCTCCCTGCCCGGCCCCGTCGGCGAGCCGCTGTCCGCGGACGCGGCGGAGGCGTTCGCGGCGCAGGTCGAGGAGGCGCTCTACGCCTCGAAGGTGGTGTCCTACGCACAGGGCTGGAACATGATCGGTTCCGCGAGCGCCGAGTACGGCTGGGACATCGACCTCGGGTCGACGGCCGCCATCTGGCGCGGCGGCTGCATCATCCGGGCCGCCTTCCTCGACCGTATCCGCACCGCGTTCGCCGCCGACCCCGCGCTGCCCACGCTGCTGGCGGACAAGGAGTTCGCGGACGAGGTCGGACGGGCGCAGGACGCCTGGCGTGCGGTCGTCGCCACCGCGGTGCGCCGCGGCGTGCCCACGCCGGGCTTCTCGGCCGCCCTCGCCTACTACGACGCGCTGCGGGCGGAGCGGCTGCCGGCCGCCCTGACGCAGGGGCAGCGGGACTTCTTCGGGGCGCACACCTACCGGCGCACCGACCGCGAGGGCTCGTTCCACACCGTGTGGGCCGGCGACCGTCACGAGGAAGCGGCCGGCTGAGTCTGCCGGGACGCCCGGCCGGAAATGCGGCCCGGAATACGGGCGCCGTCCGGCCGGGCGTCATCGCCGGAATTCACCAGCGATACCAGCGGCCCCTTTTCCCGCCGGAACCCACGCTGCGGAAAATGAATCCCAGCAACCACACGACCAGCACGGCCATGGCGAGCCACCACAGCACGTGCAGCACGAATCCCGCGCCGCCCAGAATCAGGGCCAGCAGCAGGACGATGACAAGTACGGCCATTTCCGCCCCCTTTCCGTTCTGCAGGGATATTCCCTGCACGGGGCCGGATAACCGGTTTCCGGTCAGGCGGGGTGCGGGCTGTCGCCGTCCAGGAGCAGCTGGGGCACCTGGGTGAAGGACCAGTCCCCGCCGCCCTTGCGGGTGAAGACCCAGACCAGGTCGAACCGGTCGTCGGGCCAGGCCTTCGGCGGCTCGGGCCGTATCGTGCCCAGGCCCTTGACGATGGCGGAGATCCGGTGGTGCTCCCAGGCCACCAGGGTGGCGCCGTGCAGTCCGACGAGCTCCTCGGCCAGGGCCGCCTCGTCGTCCGTGCGGTGGTCGACATTGGGCTTGACCTTGAGCTTCGCCGCCAGCGGGGTGACCGTCTCGCTGGGCCGCAGGCCTCCCCCGCCGTGGTGCGGCGAGGCGGCGTAGACGGCGGTCGGCCGCACCAGGCCCTGGCGCAGCGGCGTGCCGCCGTCCGGGGCGAAGAGGCCGGTCAGGGCTCCGGCGCGCTGCCAGCCGCGGACGGTGAGGGCGTGCTCGCTCTGCTCGCCGTCCTCGGTGATGCCGAAGGGCGGCTTCTTGCCGTTCTCCTTGGGCTTCTCGCCATGCCGGATGATCATGACGGTGTCGTCGCCGGAGGCCGGGGGGCGGCCCGTCTCCCCTGCTGCCGCGCTGTGCTTCTTGCCGCCGCAGGCCGCCGTCATGGCCCCCGTCGCCGCCACGGCTCCGCCGGCACCGATCATGCGCAGCAGGGTGCGGCGCCGTGGCGCCCGGGGTGTCTCCATCTCCGGCTCCTTCGTGTCATGGCACGTCAACTCCCGTTCGTCGTCCATGGTCGCGGATGGCTCCGGCGCCCCGTCAGGTCAGGTTCCCCTTTCCATGCTCGCCGCCCCGCCCCGCGCGGCCGTACGGGGGATTCCGCCCGCCCTTCCCGGCACCGGGTGTTTCCGCGCCGCACGAACGGTCACCCGTAGCCCGGACAGCAGTGAAGGACAGCAGAAGACGGCGAAGGACGGCACCCATGCAGATCGCATTTCTCGCGGCACCGGCCGGTGTCGAGCAGGTCGAACTCACCGAGCCCTGGCAGGCCGCTCTCGACCACGGCGACAAACCCCGGCTGGTCTCCACCCGCGGCGGCCGGATCCAGGCCTTCCACCACCTGGACCGGGCCGACACCTTTCCCGTGGACGTGACGCTGGACGAGGCCCGCGTCGAGGATTTCGACGGGCTGGTCCTGCCCGGCGGCGTCGCGAATCCCGATGCGCTGCGCATGGACCGGCGGGCCGTGGAGTTCGTGAAGGGATTCTTCGACGCGGGGAAGCCGGTCGCCGCGATCTGCCACGCGCCGTGGACGCTGATCGAGGCCGACGCGGTGCGCGACCGCACCCTCACCTCGTGGCCCAGTCTGCGGACCGACGTGCGCAACGCGGGCGGGACGTGGGTGGACGAGCAGGTCGCGCTCTGCACGAACGGCCCCAATGTGCTGGTCACCAGTCGCAGGCCGGCCGATCTGAAGGCCTTCTGCGCGGCGTTCACCGATGCGTTCGGCAAGGCGGCGCAGGCCGCCGGGGACTGACCGCCCGGTCAACACTTCATGTATTGCGCAAGCGGGGAACCCTGAGGCCCGCCCGTGCGTCCTGCCTGACGACAGCACACCCACTGCATCATGCACGGAGGACCCCATGGCCGTGACCCTGTCCAAGGGCGGCAACGTCTCGCTGAGCAAGGAGGCCCCGGGCCTGACCGCGGTGACCGTCGGTCTGGGCTGGGACGTCCGCACCACCACGGGAGCGGACTACGACCTCGACGCCTCCGCTCTCCTCTGCGACGTGTCCGGCAGGGTCCTCTCCGACCAGCACTTCGTCTTCTTCAACAACCTCAACAGCCCCGAGGGTTCGGTCCGGCACTCCGGCGACAACCTCACGGGCGGCGGCGACGGCGACGACGAGCAGATCCAGGTCGACCTGGCCACCGTCCCCGCGCAGGCGGCGCGGATCGTCTTCCCGGTGTCCATCTACGACGCCGAACAGCGCGGGCAGAGCTTCGGGCAGGTGCGCAACGCGTTCATCCGCGTGGTCAACCAGGCCGACGGGCGGGAGATCGCCCGTTACGACCTGACGGAGGACGCCTCCACCGAGACCGCGATGGTCTTCGGCGAGGTGTACCGGCACGGGGCCGAGTGGAAGTTCCGGGCGATCGGGCAGGGTTACGCCTCGGGGCTGGCCGGCATCGCCCAGGACTTCGGGGTCAACGTCTGAGTCCGGCGCCTCAACTCTTCGCCGAGTCCTCCACCTTGATGTCGGATATGAGCTTGGTGCTCAGGTCCGACTGCACCGACAGGTACGTGTACGTCGGGTGCTGGTCGTCGCCCCAGGTGAGCCGCACCCGCGTCCACGTGTGTCCCGCACCGCTGTTGTCGTAGGAGACCTGCCACGCGCGCGGCGTGTTCTGCGCCCGGAGGACGCCGTCCACGTGGTTGCTGTGCTCCCACGCATCCAGGCGGATGCGGAACTCCTTGGTGAGGTAGTGGGCGCGCAGGGCGTTGGCGAGCGAGGTGTCGGGTTCGCCGGAGCGGGCGTCTATGTACGCGCCGTAGAAGGCCGCCACGCGGTCCTGGGCCGAGTCGCTGCTGCCCGCGCGGACGGGCGGCGACGGCGACTCCGCGGCGAACGCGGCGGCGGGGACGGACAGCGTGAGCAGGAGGGCGAGGGCGGCGGCGGTGCGCTTGACGGTTCGGTTCACGGACTTGGCGGACATGGTTTCCCCCACAGTTGTGTTCTCCTTCACCCTGTAGAGCGCCCGGCGCACCGGAATTGTTCCTTCCGCCTCATTCGCCGAGGCCCGCCTCCTCCAGGTCCAGCGCCCGCTGCAGGCGCCGCCGCGTCATGTCGCCTATGCGGTTGTCCGCATACAGCCGTGCCAGTTCCGCGGACTCCGCCGCGATGACCGTACGGCGCAACTCCCGGTAGGCCGCGGCCGATACGGCCGACGCCGCCTCCCCCTGGTCGGCGTCCGCCTGGTCCAGCCGTGCCAGCAGCCCCCGCCGCAGCTGGTCGATGACGATGGCCGGCGCCGCCTCCAGCTGTTCCATCTCCTCCAGGCACCCCAGCCCCGCCTCCGCGAGCGCCGCCCGGGCCCGGGCCTCCTCGCGGGCCGTGTGCTCCGGCTGCAGGGCGATGCCCGACCACCGCACCACCGGCGCCAGTGTGAAGCCCTGCAGGATCAGCGTGAACGCCACCACCCCCGTGGTGAGCACCAGGATCAGCGACCGGTGCGGCAGCGCCTCCCCCGCGTCCGTGGCGAGCGGCACCGACAGCGCCGCCGCCAGCGGCATCACCCCGCGCGTCCCCGCCCACGACACCACCGCGGGGATCCGCCAGGACACCGGGCCGTCGCCGCGCCGGCGCTGCATCACCACGGACAGCGGCAGCACCCCCAGCAGCCGCACCGCGATCACCGTGGCGGCCACGGCCAGCACCCCGGGCAGCCATTGGTGCGGGTCCGGGCCGAGTGCCCGGACGAGCGTGGGCAGTTGCAGACCGATCAGCGCGAAGACGACGCTCTCCAGCAGGAAGACCACCGTGCCGTAGACGGCCTGGACCTGGAGCCGGACGGACCCGCTGGTGAGGGTGTGACCCGTGCTGCCGAGCAGCACGCCGGCGATCACCACCGAGGTGACGCCCGAGGTGTGCAGGTCCTCCGCCAGGACGTACCCGGCATAGGGCGTGACGAGCGCGACGACCGTCTCCAGCACCGGATCCTCCGTACGCCGCCGGATCACCGTCGCCGCCCCCGCGACCGCGGCCCCCACCAGGGCGCCCCCGCCGCCCAGGACCAGGAACCGGCCGCCCGCGGCCGGGAGCGAGACCGCACTCGCGGCCACCGCCGTGGTGACCGCCACCTTGAACAGCACCAGCGACGTCGCGTCGTTGAACAGGCTCTCCGCCTGCACCAGCACCTGGACGCGCGGCGGCAGCGACAGCCGCCGGCCCAGCGCGGTCACCGCCACCGGGTCCGTACTGGCCAGGATCGCGCCCAGGACGAACGCCATCGTGCCCGGCAGCGGAGTGATCGCTGCGGCCACCGCCCCGACCGCCGCCGCGGTGACCAGCACCAGGCCGAAGGCCAGCACGGTCACCGGCCGCCACACCCGGCGCAGTTCGCGCCAGGGAATCTCCTCCGCCGAGGCGTACAGCAGCGGCGGGAGCACCGCCACACTGATCACGTCCGGGGAGACCCGGACGTCGGGTACCCACGGCAGCAGTCCCATCAGCACCCCGCCCACCACCAGCAACGAGGGGGCGGGTATCCGCCAGTGACGGGCACCGGTGGCGACGAGGGTGGCGAATCCGACGAGGAGCAGGGTGGCGGTCAGGGTTGTCACGTGCGAATTTTGACTTCCTCCCCCTCCTGAACGAGGGGGATTCCCCTATGAGGGGGTTCGGCCGGTTGCCCGGCTTACAGGTTCCTGCTTCAGGGACCGGCCGGCGCCGAGGTCTCCACAGGCTGACACGGGCTGTCCGCCCGCGTGTTTGATGTTCTTCGCAGCGTTCACGTCGGCGTTCTCTGCGTGTCCGCAGCCTTCGGCTTTGCATCGGAAGACCGCTTGGCTTTCGCGGTTTCCTTCCGAGACGAGGCTGCAGGCGGAGCACCGCTGCGACGTGTACGTGGGATTGACCTTCACCACGAGCGTGCCCGTGTGCCGGGCGGCGTTGGTGAGGGCGAGTTCGAGGCAGTGCCAGCCCTTGTCGAGGACGACGCGGTTCAGGCCCTGCTTCTGGGCGACCCGGCAGCCGGGCGCTTCGATCGTGCCCGAGGCGGAAACGGACATGTTGCGGATCTTGAGCTCCGAGCGGGCGCGACCGGCGGAAGCGGACCCATCCCAGCTTCGGCAGTTTCGCCCGGCCCCATGTACGGCCCAGTCGTTCTACGGTGATGAGGTTCCCGGCCGGGAACCGGAAGGACGGGGACCAGCAGGCCTTGGAACGCCGGCGGACCTTGAACGTGCCGTGATCCCGGCACGCCTTGTCCAAGTCCCTGAGCGTCTGCTGAAGAACGTGAGAAGGGGCAGCCTTCAACCACGGGTGCTCGCGCTTGGCGTCGGCCAGCTCAGCGGCCTGCGGTACGTAGTTCATCCACGCGCCGCGACGCCGGTACTCCCGCCGCTGGTGAAGGCCGGTGTTCCACACCGACCGGCAGATGTTGCCGAACTCCTCGCACATGCCGGCTTGTTCGTCCGTCAGCTCAAGCCGGTACCGGCGACCGGACAGCATAGGAACACCCCCCTCCAATTGATGTGACCATTCTGGTGCGACCCACTGACAACTCAGTGAACTCCGCCGCTGCGCGGCTCCGCGTCAAAGATCACAGGTCAGGAATGCGTCAACGTGGCCGTCCGGTACCGCGATCGGGGTTCTCCGGCCCGACGATGAGGTGTGGACCATTTAAGGAAGGAGCACCTCATGGCCCAGGTCAGCGCGCCTCCCCGGGAACGGCGCAGGCCTCCCGGCAGACTCAAGGTCTATCTCGGCGCCGCCCCCGGGGTCGGCAAGACCTACCGGATGCTGGACGAGGGACGGCGCCGCGCCGAGCGCGGCACCGACGTCGTGGTGGGCTTCGCCGAGTGCCATCGGCGGCCGCACACCGAGAAGATGCTGGAGGGCCTGGAGGCCGTGCCCCGGCAGCGGCGCAGCTACCGGGGCATGGAGGTCACCGAACTCGATCTCGACGCGGTCCTCGCGCGCCGCCCGGACGTGGTGCTGATCGACGAGCTGCCGCACACCAACGCGCCCGGCGTGCGCAACACCAAGCGCTGGCAGGACGTCGAGGAGCTGCTCGCCGCCGGCATCGACGTCGTCACCACCGTGAACATCCAGCATCTGGAGTCGCTCAACGACGTCGTCGAGAAGATCACCGATGTGCCGCAGCGCGAGACCGTCCCCGACGAAGTCGTGCGCCGCGCCCACCAGATCGAGCTCGTCGACATGCCCCCCGAGGCCCTGCGCCGCCGCATGGCGCACGGCAACATCTACGCGCCGGAGAAGATCGACGCGGCGCTCTCGCACTACTTCCGCGTCGGCAACCTCACCGCCCTGCGGGAGTTGGCGCTGCTGTGGCTCGCCGAGCGCGTCGACGAGACGCTGCAGCGCTACCGTGCCGAACACGGCATCGGCGGCGTGTGGGAGACCCGCGAACGCGTGGTGGTCGCCCTCACCGGGGGTCCGGAGGGCGAGACCCTCATCCGGCGTGCGGCCCGGATCGCGGCCCGTTCCGCGGGCGGCGACCTGCTGGCCGTCCATGTCGCCCGCAGCGACGGACTGGTCGGCGCCTCGCCGGCGGCGCTGGCCCGGCAGCGGCAGCTCGTCGAGACCCTGGGCGGCAGCTATCACACCGTCGTCGGCGACCATGTGCCCGCGGCGCTGCTCGCCTTCGCCCGGGCCGAGAACGCCACCCAGCTCGTCGTCGGCGTCAGCCGCCGCGGCCGGCTGCTGCGCTGGCTCACCCCGCAGGGCGTCGGCGACTCCGTGGTCGAGGGCTCGGGCGACATCGACGTCCACATGGTCACCCACGAACGGGCCGGCCGGGGACGCGCCCTGCCCGTCCCCGGCAGCGGCCTGTCGCGCACCCGCCGGATCGCGGGCCCGGTGGCCGGATTCGTCCTGCCCGTCCTGCTGACCCTGCTGCTGCGCGCGGTCGCCGGCCCGCTCGACCTCAACCTGACCAGCGAGACGCTGCTGTTCCTGCTGGCCGTCGTCGGAGTGGCCTGCATCGGCGGGGTGATCTCCGCGCTGCTGGCCTCGCTGACGGCGTCGCTGCTGCTCAACTACACGTTCATCCCGCCCATCGGCCGGTTCACCGTCTACGAGGCCAACAACATCCTCGCGCTCGTCGTCTTCGCACTCGTCGCCGTCACCGTGGCGACCGTCGTGGACGGTTCGCAGCGCCTGAGCCGCAGGGCGGCGAGCGCCACGGCCGAGGCCGAGACCCTCTCCTCGCTCGCCGCCGGCATCCTCCGCGGCGAACTGGACGTCCCCGTGCTGCTGGAACGCACCCGCGAGACCTTCGGCATGGCGTCCGTCGAACTGCGCCCGCGCCACCGCGAGTCGGAGCCGGTGCGCCCCGCGGCGCCGGCAGGGAACGGGGACGGGATCGCCGTCCCCATCGGGACCGACAGCGAACTCGTCCTGCGCGGCCGCCCGTTGCCCGCCACCGAGCACCGCGTCCTCACCGCCTTCGCCGCCCACCTGACGGCCGCCGTGGAACGGGCCCGGCTCGCCGAGGCGGCGGCCGAGATCGAACCGGTCAAGGCCGCCGACCGCATGCGCACCGCTCTGCTCGCCGCGGTCAGCCACGATCTGCGCACCCCGCTGGCCGGCGGCTGGGCCGCCGTCAGCTCCCTGCGCAGCCGCGACGTCAGTTTCTCGGAGGAGGACCGCGAGGAACTCCTGGCCACGGCCGAGGAGTCGCTGGCCAAGCTCAACCGGCTGGTCGACAACCTCTTGGACATGAGCCGCATCCAGGCGGGCGCCCTGACCCTGCACCTGCAGCCCACCGCACTCGCGGAGGTGCTGCCGCTGGCGCTGGACAGCCTGCCCGAGGCCCCGGCCGACCCCGTCGCCGTGCAGGAGGTGGCGGACGCGCCCGCCGTGCTGGCCGATCCGCCGCTGCTGGAGCGGGTGATCGCCAACCTGGTGGCCAACGCGGCCCGGCACTCGCCCGCAGGGCGCCCGGTCACCGTCGCGGCCAGCGTCCTCGCATCGCGGGTCGAACTGCGCGTCATCGACCGGGGCCCCGGCATCCGGCAGCAGGACCGGGAGCGGGCGTTCGCGCCGTTCCAGCGCCTGGGCGACACGGACAACACGACAGGGCTCGGGCTGGGACTCGCCCTGTCCCGGGGACTGACGGAGGCGATGGGCGGCACGCTCACCCCCGAGGACACACCGGGCGGCGGTCTGACGATGGTCGTCTCGCTCCCGGCGGCACCGGTGCCGCCGAGGGCGTGTCCGGCGGATCTTCGCGCCCCGTAAGGGGCGCGGGGAACTGCGCGACAAGCCACGACGCTCCCGCAGTCGAAGTACTCGGGGCTGCGCCCCGGACCCCCGGGGTGGTGCGTCGGCTGCGGGCCCCGGCGACCTCCGTGGTGTTGATCGAACGCACCAGGGTGCCGTTGAGGCTGCGGTTGGCGAGC